>CAIOTP010000100.1 GCA_903861235.1 uncultured bacterium
CCCACGGTGCTCACCGTGATCCGGCGAGCCCCGATGCCCAGGCCCCATGCCGAGTTGAGCGTGCGGATGGCGCCGGTGACCGCCTCGAAGTTGGCCAGCGGTTCGCCCATGCCCATGAAGACGACATGACTGATGCGGCCGACGCCCTCGAGCCGCCCGAGTCGCCAGACCTGCTCCACGATCCGCCCACGGGTCAGGTTGCCCTCCAGACCGCCGATGCCGCTGGCGCAGAAGCGGCAGCCCACCGGACATCCGACCTGGCTGGACACGCACGCGGTGCGTCGCTCCTCCGCCGGAATCATGACGCACTCCGTGCGCCGCTCCTCGGCGTCCAGGATCGGCAGGGCCGTGACACCCCCGGGCCGGGCGTCCGGCCAGGCCATGAGCAGCTTCTGCGTGCCGTCGGTGGCCGCCAGGTGCCGGCGGACCTCGCCGCGCTCGAAAACCATCTCGCGGGCCACCCTTTCGCGAGCGGCCTTGGACAGGTCGGTCATGGCCGCGGTGTCGATCACGCCGCGCCGATAGACCCAGTCCTGCAGCTGCCTGGCCGTGAAGGGCGGGAGATCGCGCTCCTGCATCCAGCCGCGCAGGCCCTGCTCGTCCAGCTCGAAGAACCCCTCGGGAGGGGCCATGGGATCAGCCCGTGGCGCCGACGGTCAGGTCGACGGTGCGGTGCGGAATGCGGCGCTCCTGCAGCCAGGTGTCGAGGGCGGGGCCGCTGTCCTGACGGATCACTCGGCGGCCGGTGGGATCCACGCCACGATCGCGCATGAGCTGCTTCAGGGTGCCCGGCAGGCCGAACTCGACCTCCTCGCGGTAGATGTCGCGCTGCTCCACCTCGCCGCCGAACCGCTGGATCAGGTCCATGATCAGGTCGTGCACCAGATCCTCGGGGGCGCTCGCGCCGGCCGTGATCAGCACCGTCTTCACGCCGTCGAACCACTCGGCGCGGAGCTCGCTGCGGTCGTCGATCAGGCGGGCCTTGGTGCCCACGTTCTCGCTGATCTCGGTCAGCCGCACCGAGTTGCTGCTGTTGCGGCTGCCCACCACGAGCACCAGGTCCGCGTCCGGAGCGATGGCCCGCACGGCGCGCTGGCGGTTGGTGGTGGCGTAGCAGATGTCGCTCGAGGGCGGCTCCTTGAGCAGGGGGAAGGCCTGCTTGAGCGCCTTGATGATCACGTCGGCGTCGTCGGTGCTGAGGGTGGTCTGCGTCAGGTAGACCAGTTTGGAGGGATCATGGATGACCAGCTTGGCGATGTCCGCAGGACTCTCCACCACCTGGATGGCGTCCGGCGCCTCGCCCCGCGTGCCCACCACTTCCTGATGGTTCAGGTGACCCACCAGCAGGATCTGGTAGCCGGCCTTCGCGTAGCGGATCGCCTCGTTGTGCACCTTCGTGACCAGCGGGCAGGTGGCGTCGATGGCGGTCAGGCGGCGCTGCTCGGCCTGCTGACGGACCGCGGGACTGACGCCGTGCGCACTGAAGACGACCATGGAGCCTTCGGGCACCTCGGACAGGTCCTCGATGAACTTCACGCCGCGGCCGCGGAACCGCTCGACCACGTGACGGTTGTGCACGATCTCGTGATAGACGTAGATCGGGTCTCCGGGGCACAGGTGCAGCAGCTGATCGACCACGTCGATCGCCATGTACACGCCGGCGCAGAATCCACGGGGGTTGGCCAGGATCAGCTTCATGGGAGCGGGGGATGATAGCCCTTTCGCTGCTAATCTTCGGGCCATGACACTCACGGCAACCGGACCGGTCGTGTGGATCGATGGACGCATCGTGGCCCCCGACGAGGCCATGGTCAGCGTCTACGACCACGGTCTCCTCTACGGCGACGGCATCTTCGAGGGCATCCGCGTGTACGGCGGCAGGATCTTCAAGATGAAGTCCCACCTGGACCGTCTCTGGGCCGGCTGCGAGGCCATCCGACTGACGCCCGCGGTGTCGCGGGTCGAGCTCGAACGGGCGCTGCGCGAGGCCGTGGCCGCCAGCGGACTGCGTGACGCGTACATCCGTCTGGTCATCACCCGCGGCAAGGGCTCGCTGGGCCTGAGCCCCAATCACTGCCCACGTGCCGGCACCATCGTCATCGTGGACCGGATCCACCTCTACCCGCCCGAGATGTACGCGCAGGGCATGCCCATCATCGTGGCCAAGCGGCCCCGGATTCCCGCCGCGTGCCTGGACCCGGCGATCAAGAGCCTGAACTATCTCAACAACATCCTGGCCAAGGTGGAAGCCATCGACGCCGGGGTGCACGAGGCGATCATGCTGAACGTGGAAGGGTTCGTCTCGGAGTGCACCGGAGACAACATCTTCACGGTGAAGGGCGGTCAGATCGCCACGCCGCCGGTGACCGCCGGCATCCTTCGCGGCGTCACCCGCCGCTTCGTCATCGACACGCTGGCTCCCGCCCTGGGCCTGAAGGTGGCCGAGCGGCCCATGCGGCTCGAGGAGGTGCTCGCCGCGGACGAGGTCTTCCTGACCGGCACCGCGGCGGAGGTGATCGGCGTCTCCAGCATCGACGGTCGTCGGATCGGCTCCGGTTCCGTGGGTCCCGTGACCCAGCGGCTGGAGGCCGAGTTCCATCGCATCGTGCGCATGGAAGCCCCCGAGGACTGAACCGTGGGTGGCAACCGGTTCACGGGCGTCGACCGGATCGTGATCATCGTGGTGGGAGCGATCGTGCTCCTGGTCGCGGCCCTTTCCCTGAGCGCGGGCGCGTGGGAGGCCTCCAGGCTGGTGCTGGCCGGGCTGGCCGCCGGGGTGGCGTACGCGTTGGTCCGCGGTTGCCTGTCCCTTCGCGGGGGTTTGCTGACGGCGATCGGCTGGGTGGGAAGCATGGCGGCGGTGGCGGCCTTCCTGCTGACCCTGTTCCTGCTCTTTGGGAGTGGTGGATCCGCCAGTCCCGCCGGCTCGTCGCCGCGGCTGCTTCTCCTTCTCGGGCTTGTCGCCGTGCTCGTGGCCGACGGCGCCTTCGTGGTGCGCTGCCGTCTGCGGCACTGGCTTCCACGCGGGGCTGCGGCCCTGGCCCTGCTGTCACTGGGTGTGGTCGTCGTTCTGTCCCTGCAGACCGTGATCCAGGCCGACTGGTCGGCCTTCGGATGGATCACTCCGGGCGGTCGAAGCAGCAGCGACACCATGCTCCTGCTGATGGCAGCGGGGCTGCTGGCACACCTCACGCTCCCCTCGTGCGGTCGCTGGGAGCGGGATCGCGAGGCGGCGCGCATGGCCGGCATGCCGGATCGCGCGCTGGCCACCTTGCAGTGCCCTCGCTGCGAACAGTGGCTGCAGATGCGGTCGGGATTCATCGCCTGTCCGGGCTGCGCCCTGGCCATCCGATTCGAGTTCAACGAGCCGCGATGCCGCTGCGGCTATCCGCTGCACCGGCTCTCGGGATCCCGGTGTCCGGAGTGCGGTCGCGAGGTGCCTTCCGGCGAGCGGTGGGGCCGGGCCGCGCGCACCGGCGGCGAGTCGGTCACCGCGGCTCCGCCTCCACCGAGCCCACCGTCAGCGTGACCGACGTGGGCTTCTCGCGGGGCGACTCCGCGTGCAGCTTGCGGGGGCGGTGCTCCGCCCAGTTCCGCACCCGCAGGTCCGGGCTTGCGGCGCCGTCGTGCACGCGGAGCAGGTCGTAGCGGTTGTCGCGCTGGGCGGGCAGGAATCCCGCGTCTCGGATCAGGCGGCAGATCTCCGCCTCGTTCAGGCAATGCGTGGTGCCGGCGCTGCTGACCACGTTCTCCTCCATCATCACGCTGCCCATGTCGTTGGCGCCGTGCCGCAGGCCGGCCTGTCCCACCAGCGGACCCATGGTCACCCAGCTGCTGCCGATGCTCCACACGTTGTCCAGGTGCAGGCGGCTCACGGCCTGGGTCCGCAGGTAGTCGGTGCTGCCACTCATGCGCACCCGGCGGCCGAACTCCGGATGGCTCTCCTTGGATCCGTCGCCGTCGAGGCGGGCCACCACGTCGCCCGGAAAGGGGTCCTGCAGTCGGTCCCCGGGGCCCTCGCCCCAGTTCCTCGCCCGGCCCAGCGGCGTGTTCTCGCGCTGGAACGACCAGCTGATGAAGGCCATGCAGCGGCCGCCGCCGTCCCTCGCGAAGTCGGCCACCGCCCGGTCCTGCCACGACCGGACCTGCTCCATGTGGTGAATGCGGTCGGCGTAGCCCTCGATGTGGCCGAACATCATGGTTGCGCTGGTGTTCATGCCCAGGCGGTGCGCCTCGCGCATCACGGAGAGCCACTCGTCGCCGGTGCACTTGCCCAGTCCGATCTTGCGCCGCACGGCGGGTGCGAAGATCTCGCCACCGCCGCCCGGCACGCTGTCCAGGCCGGCGTCGCGCAGCCGGCGCAGGACGAAGGCCAGCTTCTCCGGCAGGGTGTCGCCCGGCGGGTCGAAGAAGCGGACGAACTCGACGAATTCCGGCGGGCTGAAGGCGTGCACGTGCACCTGCGGGAAGCGGGACTTGATGGCCCGCAGCAGGTCCTCGTACCAGCCCAGCGGCAGCCCGGGGTGCATGCCGCCCTGCATCAGGATCTGCGTGCCACCGATGTCGACCAGCTCCTGGATCTTCTGCAGGATCCGCTCCACGGGCAGCACGTACGCGTCCGCGTCGCCCTCGTCCCGCCGGAAGGCGCAGAAGGTGCACTTGGCGGTGCACACGTTCGTGTAGTTGATGTTGCGGTCGATCACGTAGGTGCGGATGGCGTCCCCGTGAACCGCACGGCATCGCTGGTCGGCCCAGAAGCCCAGTTCGGGCAGCGGCATGTCCGTCAGCAGGCGAAGCGACTGCTCCGGCGTCAGGCGCGCCTCGCCATGGACCACCGCCTGGAGCAGGCCGCGGTCGAAGGCGTCGAGCTGAGGCCGGGTGTCGGGCATTCCGGCGAGTGTAGAAGCCCGGAGCCCACCGGTCGAAGTCAGACCCGCAGCCGCTCCCAGCCGGGCTGGAGGAACCGCCACAGGAAAAGCAGGCCGCGCACCACCAGCTCGATGCTCAGGGCCCACCAGATGCCGGCCAGACCCCAGCCCATCCAGACGCCCAGGGCCCAGGCCAGCGGCAGGCGGATGCCGTAGATGCTGCCCACCGTGATCAGCAGGATGGAGCGAGTGTCGCCCACGCCGCGCAGCCCGTTGCGGAGCGTCATGCCCATGGCGAAGAAGATCTGCACCGCCCCGCACGCGAACAGGGTCCGAGGCACCTCCTCCAGGTGCACCGGCTCGGCGCTGATCACGCTGGTCAGCCACCGGCCCTGCGTCATGAACAGCAGTCCCATGGGACCCATGATCGCCATGCCGACCGCCGTGCAGGCCCACATGGCCTTGCGGGCCATGCGCGGGTTCCTCGCCCCCAGGTACTGGCCCGCCAGGGCGCCCGCCGCGATGCCCATGGCGAAGCCCGGAAGGAAGCTGAAGGACTCCCACTGCACGGTGATCATGTGGGCGCCCACCAGGCCCTCGCGGGGGGCCTGCCCCGTGCCGCCCCGTGCCACGATGCCGATGAAGCCCAGCAGGAACAGGCTGCTGGCCCACATGGCCAGCCCCTCCATGAAGTTCGGCACGCCGACTCGCGTGATGCGTGTGGACATCGACCGGGTGGGCCGGAGGTCCGACCACTCCAGTCGGAGGTCCTTCACGCCGCGACGCATGACCACCAGGGTGGCCAGTCCGCCGCAGACGTAGCTGAGGGCGGTGCCCGCCGCGATGCCCCACACGCCCCATGCCACGGGATCCAGCGGAACCGGACTGGGCAGGGCCCATTCGCCCGCCCGCAGCGTGACGCCGCTGAGCAGCCAGCTGGCGATCACGTTCACCACGTTCACGCCGATCGAGATCCAGCTGGGCCGGGCGGTCTCTCCCGCCCCGTGCAGGCACATGGTGCCCACGTTCATCAACCCGCAGAAGGGCATGCTCCACGCGATCGTGCGCACGTAGGTGCCGCAGTGGGCCTCGGCCTCGGGGGAGAGGCCGGACACCAGGGCCAGTGGATGCACGAGCGCCGCCATGGCCAGGCCCACCACCGCGCCCCACGCCAGGCCCAGCGTCACGCTCTGCCCGAGTGCAGCGTGCGCGTCCGCGCGGTCGCCGCTGCCCATGGCGCGGGCGATGATCGCCTGTCCGCCCACACCCAGTCCCGCGAAGGCGATGCCGGTGAACCACGCCACGTAGGCGCCGATCCCGATCGCGTCCATGGCGGCGACCACGATGGGCGCGGGCAGGTTGCCCGCGATCATCTTGTCCACCAGTCCCACGCACGCGATCATGAGCTGCTGCAGCAGCACCGGCATGGCCAGGATCCAGATGGCCGTCCGCAGGCTCTTTCCCGCCAGCCGACCGCTGCGGATCACGCCCTCCTCCACCTGGGCGGCGTCGCTCTCCGAGGCCGTGATCAGCGGCTCCACAGGATCGTCGGGACCGACCGCTGCGTGCACCAGCGGACCGGCCCGCTCGCTTTCGCGACCCGGGTTCACGGCGCCCGACCTGCGCGGGCACTCACGGGGTCGGACCCTTCGCCTCGGGCGCCTTGTCGTCGCCCACGTTGCCGAAGGGATCACGGGGGATGTTCGCCTCGGGCTCCTGCATGCCCACCGGCACGCCGGGCTGTTCCAGACGCAGCGGTGCCCAGAAGATCAGGTGGTCCCAGAAGCCCTTCTCGCGCCAGTAGGTGGGATAGAGGTACTGCATCCTCCTGCTGAAGGGCGTCCGCGTGCTGGCGTACCAGCTCAACCAGAGCGGACGGTCCAGTCCGAAGTCCTGGTCCGTCATCAGGTGCAGGCTGTCGAGCGCCGCCAGGTTCACGCCCAGCTCGCGGGCGTCCAGCGACGCGGCCAGCGCCTGGAAGGCGTCGTCGGAGGGGTACTGGCCCAGAGCGATCGCCAGCTCGATGCGCACGCTCGACTCCTCGCCCTCGTCGATGAGCCTGGAGCAGAGCGCCGTGGTCACCTTGGGGTTGTGGATCCGCTGCAGCGCCTTGGCGGCGGCCACGCGCACCTGCACCGACTTGTCCTTGAGCTGCCTGGCGATCAGTTCCGCGTCGTCGGCGTCCCCATGGCGACCGAGCGCCTCGATCGCGGCCACCCGGACCAGCGGGTCCTGGTTCTCCTCGATGTAGAGCCGGTACATCCGCACGTAGCCGGACTCCGAGCCGAAGTCCGAGCCGGCCAGCAGCAGCGTGCCCCGGCGCTGGTTCTCCGCGTCCCGCATGTCCAGCGCCCACTGGGCGGCCTGCGATGGGGTGGGGGGGTTGAAGCTCTCCGTGAAGCTGGCGAAGTCGCTGCTCGCGGTGTCGCAGCCCGGCAGGCACGCGAGAAGAGCGGCGATGGCGAGCCAGGCAGGGCGGATCTTCATCCGGTGCGAGTATAAGTGTCGGCGATGGAACTCCGCCTGCACGCGTTCGAGCTGGGTCGCTGCGCGACCAACGCCTACCTGGTCGCGCCGCCGAGAGGCCAGGGGGACGCCTGCTGGATCGTGGATCCGGGCGAGCGTCCTGGACCCCTGCTGGACTTCCTGCGGGACTCGCCGCTGGAGCCGCAGGCCATCCTCTGCACCCACGCCCATGCCGACCACATCGCCGGCATCGACGAGGTCCGCTCGGAACTCGGGGAGCTGCCGGTGCTGGTGCACGCCCTGGAGCGCGACTGGTTCAACGATCCGGAGATGAATCTCTCGCTCTTCATCGGCGAGCCCATGACCGCCGCGCCGCCCACGGGCGACCTGCGCGGCGGTCAGCGGCTGCAGCTGGGCCCCACCGAATGGCAGGTGCTGCACACGCCCGGGCACTCGCCCGGGTCGGTCACGCTGCACTGCCCGGCCGCCGCCACGGCGCTGGTGGGCGACACGCTCTTCCTGGACTCCATCGGGCGCATCGACTTTCCGACCAGCGACCCTCAGGCCATGCGGAACTCGCTGCACGAGGTGCTCATGCGGCTGCCCGACGAGACCCGGGTCTTCCCCGGCCACGGTCCCGACACCACGATCGGCCGGGAGCGTCGCCGGAATCCGTTCGTCGTTCGGGGATTCTGAACCGACCGCTCAGCCGGGTTTCGCGGAGGGCTTCGTCGGGTCGGCCTGGGCCTCGATCCAGCGGCGCATGCGGGCCTCCAGCACCGACAGGGGCAGGGCGCCCTCGCCCAGCACCGCGTCATGGAAGGACCGCAGGTCGAAACGTCCGCCCAGCCGACGCTCCGCCTCCTGCCGCAGGCCGCGGATGCAGCGCTCGCCCAGCTTGTAGCCGCACGCCTGGCCCGGCCAGCCGATGTAGCGGTCGACCTCGCGCTCGATGTTCAGTTCGCTCAACGCTGTGTTGCCCTTCATGAAGTCGATCGCGCGCTGGCGGCTCCATCCCAGCGCGTGCATGCCGGTGTCCACCACCAGTCGGCAGCTGCGCCACATCTCGTAGAGCAGCCGTCCGAAGTCGTCGTAGGGATCCTGGTACAGGCCCATCTCGATGCCCAGCCGCTCGGCGTACAGGGCCCACCCCTCCACGAAGGCGTTGAACCCCAGATCGCGCCGCAGCGGGTGACGGCCCGGCATCTCCTGCGAGAGCGCGATCTGCAGATGGTGACCGGGCACCGCCTCGTGCAGCGTGAGCGGCACCATCTCGTACTTCGGCCGCTGGTCGAGCGCGTAGGTGTTGGCGTAGAACCAGCCGGGGTTGCCGGCTTCCAGGCTGCCGCTCATGTAGTAGGCGGTGGTCTGGCTGGGTGCCATGAAGCGGGGGATCTCCCGCACGCCGTAGGGCAGCTGCGGCAGCCGGCGGAACAGCGCGGGCAGGTGGGCGTCGATCCGCTTGGCCAGCTCGCGATACCCCGCCAGCAGGGCTTCGCCGCTGGTGTGATAGAAGCGGGAGTCGGTGCGGAGCCAGCCCACGAAGGCGGCGAAGAGCGCGTCCTCGGGCATGGCCGCCCGGCGGGGATCGGCCGCGAACCAGTCGGTCCGGCGGATCACCTGCAGCATCTCGCCCCGGATGCGGGCCACCTCCTGCAGGCCGATCGCGTGGATGGCCTCCGCGTCGAGGTCGGTGGTGGTCTGGTCGCGCAGGCGGAACGCGTACCACGCGCGGCCGTCCGGCAGGTCCGCGCAGGCGATGGCCTCGCGGCAGCTCGGCACGTAGGTCTCGCGGAGGAAGTCGCGGAGCGCGGCCATCTCCTCCAGGATCGCTTCGCAGGCGGCGTCGCCGCGCGCTCGCAGGTCGGCC
>CAIOTP010000101.1 GCA_903861235.1 uncultured bacterium
ACGGTCATCACGGTCTGGCCGCGGAAGTTCACCTTGCAGTCGGGATACCACTTCGGATGGGTGTCTTTCTTCATGGCTTTGTCCCTTGGGGGAGCCCCGCAGTATACCGGGACCCCGGCAGGCCCCAACCCCCTTCGAAAGCCCGATTTTCAGAGGCGTTCCGCCACGATCTCCAGGACCAGGGGGGTCACGAAGACCGCCGCCGGGTCCTGCTCCGCCTGCGCCAGCTCCGCCAGCAGGTGTTCGGCCCAGGACGGCTCGACCCGTCCCAGTTCCACCAGCCGCGGCGCGAAGGTTCGCACGAAGCCCGCTGGCCAGTGCCACGCCGGCTCGCCTGGTCGCACCGCCAATCCCAGTGGCCGGGTGGAGGTGATCCGGAAGCCGGCCCTCTCCAGCAGGGCCGGAAGCTGCCGCGCGATGTCCGGTTCTCCGCCATCCGCACGCCAGCTTCGCATGACCTCCTGCACGAAGGCCTCGATCCGGGGTCGTCCGGGCAGGCATCGGTAGGTGGCGTAGTCCACGTACTCGTGCATCACGAAGGCGCCGCCTCGACGGAGCGCTCCGTGCACGCGTCGGACCAGCAGGGCGGGATCGCTCACGAAGCACGCCACCCAGCGGCACCAGGCCGCGTCCATGCCCGAGGCGGGCATGGCGTCCAGCATGAGGTCGGACTCCCGGACCACCAGATGATCCAGGCCTCGGCGCCGCGTCTCCTGGTGCAGCATCTGCACGAAGCGTGTGGATCGCTCCAGGGCCACCACCTGGCCCAGCGGGCCCACCAGCTCCGCCAGGTCGAGCGACGCAAAGCCCGGACCCGCGCCCACATCCAGCACGCGCTGACCCGGCCCCAGGCCCGCGGCCAGCCACGCCTCGCGGACGCGCGGCCTCCAGAGGTCGTGCTGGAAGGCCAGCCGCTCCACCTCCGCGTCATGCGTGCCGAGCACGTAGTCGCGCTCCTGCGCAGGCTGCTGCATGCGTGCCATCGTAGATGCGTCCCGAGGGCGTGCGCGAAACGCCTCGACGCGCTTGTGCGAAGGCCGGATCTTGGCTACACTTCAAGACTTCTCGCGGCTGGCCCACTCGCAAAGGATGCGATTCGGGAACCATTCCATCGGCCGCGGCACCCGCCTGCGATGGCCCTCGGGCCTTCCGCCGGCACGGCCCGGTCCCGTTCCAATTCGTTGGTTCGCGGCTCGTCCGATCACGGGCTCCTGTTCTTCAGGGGCCGAAAGGCACTGCATTGACTCATTTTGATTCGCTTCGTCTGGCCCCCGCGCTGCTGAACGCACTGCGCGACGAGGGGTACACCACGCCCACGCCGATCCAGGCGAAGGCCATTCCCCCGGCGCTCGCAGGCAGCGACGTGCTGGGCATCGCGCAGACCGGCACCGGCAAGACCGCGGCGTTCGCGCTGCCGACCCTGCATCATCTGCTCACCCACCAGGCCACGGCTCCCGCCAAGGGCCCGCGTGCGCTCGTGCTGGCACCCACACGCGAGCTGGCCGCCCAGATCGGCGAGAGCTTCGCCACCTACGGCCGTCACACCGGACTCAAGCACGCCGTCATCTTCGGCGGCGTGGGGCAGGGTCCGCAGGTGCAGGCCATCCGCCGAGGGGCGGACATCCTGGTCGCCACGCCGGGACGCCTGATCGATCTCATGGAGCAGAAGCTGGTGGACCTGCGCAGCATCCAGTTCTTCACGCTCGACGAGGCCGACCGCATGCTCGACATGGGCTTCATCCAGCCGATCCGCCGCATCGCCAAGGCGGTGCCTGCCAGGCGGCAGACCATGCTGTTCAGCGCCACCATGCCGGACGAGATCCGGCACCTGGTGCACGAACTCATGCACAACCCGGTGGAGGTGGCGGTCACGCCGACCGCCAGCACCGTGGACCGCATCGAGCAGTCGGTGTATTCGATCGAGCGCGCCCGCAAGGCGGACCTGCTGGCGCACCTGCTTCGCACCACCGGCGCGGCCCGCACCGTGGTCTTCACCAAGACCAAGCACGGCGCGGACAAGCTGGTCCGCAAGCTGCGGGCGGCGGGTGTGGCCAGCGACGCCATCCACGGCAACAAGGCCCAGGGGCAGCGCACCCGCGCGCTCGACGGCTTCCGCAGCGGCCGCACGCCGGTGCTGGTGGCCACGGACATCGCGGCCCGCGGGCTGGATGTGGACGGCATCACGCACGTCTTCAACCACGACCTCCCCATGGAGCCCGAGGCCTACGTGCACCGCATCGGCCGCACCGCGCGTGCCGGCGCCAGCGGCGTGGCGATCAGCTTCTGCGACGACGAGGAGCGTGGCCTGCTGAAGGCCATCGAACGGCTCACCAAGGCCCGCATCGAGCGTGTGCCCGTGCCGGCGGACCTGCCGGCGCTGCCCAAGTCCGCGCTGCCGCAGCGCGAGCCGCGGTCGCAGGGCGGTGGACACTCGGGCGGTGGCTCCGGCGGAGGCCGGGGTCGCAAGGGCCAGGGCAAGCGACAGCGTGATCGCGGCTCGCACGCCGGCGGCGGGCATGGCGGCTCGCAAGGCGCCACGGCCGTGGCGGAGGCGCCAGCGTCCGCCGGGCCTTCGCGGCACGGCTGGCCGGGCTATCGCGGCCCGAGCCGCCGCGGGCGCCGCTGATTCGATCCGTCGGTCATGGGGCGGGGTTATGCTCCCCGCTCCATGATCGATCCGAAGGCCTTCCGCGAGAATCCCGACCGCTTCCGCCAGGGTGCTGCCGACAAGGGCGTGTCGATCGACTTCGACCGTCTCATGGCGCTCGACGAGCGTCGCCGCGCCATCCTGACCGAGATGGAGGCGAAGAAGGCCGAGCAGAACCGGCTGAGCAAGGAAGTGGGCCCCAAGATGGGGCAGCTCAAGGGCAAGCTGAAGGCCGCTCAGGGGGCCGAGAGGGCCGCGATCGAGGCGGAACTCGCGGACCTGGAGAAGAAGCCGCACGCGCTCAAGGCGCAGGTGGCCACCATGGAGCAGGAACTGGCGACCGTGGAGCCGGCGTGGCGTGACCTGCTCATGACCGTGCCCCAGCCGCCGGCGGCGGATGTGCCCAAGGGCAAGGGGGCGGAGGACAACAAGGAAGTTCGTCGCTGGAGCCCCTCGGGCTTCGACCCGGCGAAGAGCTTCGAGAGCCAGCGGGGCTTCAAGCCGAAGACGCACCTGGAACTCGTGCGCGACCTGAAGCTGGCCGACTTCGAGCGTGGCGTGAAGATGGCCGGCACGCGGCACTACGTCCTGACGGGCATGGGCATGCGCCTGCATCAGGCGGTCATCCGCTACGCGCTCGACTTCATGGCCGACAAGCGCGGCTTCACGCCCATGAGCGTGCCGGTGATCGTGCGCGAGGAGTGCATGCTCGGCACCGGGTTCTTCCCGTTCGGTCGCGAGCAGGCGTACCACATCGAGGAGTCGAAGCGCGGCAGC
>CAIOTP010000102.1 GCA_903861235.1 uncultured bacterium
CGTGGTCCGCAGCGTGAAGAAGACCAGCACCTGCGTGGTGGTCGACCAGAGCTGGAGCTTCGGAAGCCCGGGCAGCGAGCTGGCCTCGCAGGTCCACAAGCACTGCTTCGACGACCTGGACAACTTCGTGCACCGCGTGCACACCGCCGACGTGCCCGCCCCGTACGCGTACAACCTGGAGCAGGAGTACCTGCCCAACGCCCGCAAGATCTGCGAGGCGGTCCGCGCCGCCACCTACAACGCCTGAGCCGCAAGGAAGCCGCCCATGCCCATCGCCGTCACCATGCCCCGACTCTCCGACACCATGGAAGCGGGCACCATCGTGCGCTGGAACGTGAAGGAAGGTGACGAGGTCACCAGCGGCCAGGTGGTCGCGGACATCGAGACCGACAAGGCCACCATGGAGATGCCCGTCTTCGACGACGGCCGCATCGCCAAGCTGCTCGTGCCCGCGGGGCAGAGCGTGAAGGTGGGCACGCACATCGCCGTGATCGCCGAGGAGGGCGAGGATCTCGCCGCCGCGGCCGGTGGCGGGGGTGCCGCCGCGCCCAAGGCGGCTCCGGCCGCGAAGCCCACCGCGTCCGCTCCGGCGGCGGCGGCGCCTGTGGCGGACGACGACGAGACCATCTCGGTGGGCGGGGCCCGCATCCGCGTGAGCCCCGTGGCCCGCCGGATGGCCGAGGAAGCCGGCATTCCGCTCGCTTCGCTCAAGGGCAGCGGTCCCGGCGGCCGCATCATCAAGCGCGATGTGCAGACCGCCATGGAGAACGCGGGTTCCCGTCCGGCGGCCGCTGCACCGCAGGCGGCGGCCCCTTCGGCCAACGCCCTGGCGGTGCCGGTCTCGCCGGCGCCGCGGGCTTCGGGTGGCCTGGTGGTGGCGGGCCTCGAGAGCGAGCGCGTGGCCGTGAGCGGCATGCGTCAGACCATCGCCCGCCGCCTGGTCGAGAGCAAGACCACCATTCCGCACTATCAGGTGAGCATGCGGTTCGAGATGGACCGCCTGGTCGCGCTGCGGGAGCAGCTGAACCGCGAGCTGGCCGACACCGGCATCAAGCTCAGCGTGAACGACTTCATCGTGCGAGGCTGCGCCCTGGCCATGGCTCGCCACCCCTACGTGAACGCCAGCTGGGCGGGTGACGCGATCGCGTTGCACCGCCAGGTGAACGTGGGCGTGGCGGTGGCGCTCGACGAGTCCAAGGGCGGCGGCCTGGTCGTGGCGGTCATCCGCGACGCCGATCGCAAGAGCCTGCGTGCCATCAGCGCCGAGACCAAGGCCCTGAGCGAGAAGGCCCGCACCCGCGGCCTTTCCGCCGAGGACATGGCCGACAGCACCTTCACGGTGAGCAACCTCGGCATGTTCGGCGTGGAGCACTTCACCGCCATCATCAACCCGCCCAACAGCGCCATCCTGGCCTGCGGCGGGGCCATCAAGCAGCCGGTCGTCCGCAACGACGAGCTCACGATCGGCTTCGAGATGACCGCCACGCTCTCGAGCGACCACCGTGTGATCGACGGCGCCATGGCCGCCCGCTGGCTGCAGGAACTCAAGGGTCTGCTCGAGAACCCGGCCACGCTGCTGGTCTGACGGGATCGCTCAGCGCTGCTGCTGCTGCGCGTGCATCCGCTTGAGCAGCTGCAGTCGCCGCGACATCTCCGGCCCCAGGAAACCCATCTGCTTGAGGAGCTGCAGGCGGTGGACCGCCGGCTGGGGGTCGTAGTAGGCCGAGAAATGGAAGATGTTCTCCAGGCCCTCCACCACGCAGGCCAGGGCCCACGAACGGCGGTCCTTGCCGCAGGGCACGCGGGCGTAACGGTCGCAAGGCAGCACGAAGTTGCCCGTCATGCCCGGAAGGTCGCCCCCCATCAGGGCGTGCACCAGACGGGTGAGCGTGTCGACCGCGAGCATGCGCTCGCCCGCGTCTCTGGCGGCGCAGGCCAGCGTGGTGAGCGTCATGTCCACCGCTCCGGAGGCGGCGCGGGCCTTCGCGCCCGCCAAGGCGGCCTGCAGCGAGGCCAGTCGCTCGGCGACGGACCGGCCGGCCTCCCGGCTGCGACGGTAGAGCGTCTCGGGATCGCCCGGCTCCGGTGTGGGCAGTTCCGCGGGATCCAGCAGGCGGCCGTGACTCCGGAGGTCGCCGGCGCGGTCCGGCCGGCAGCAGAGCGCGTTGAGAAGGAACTGGTCGGGCTTGGCGTCCAGGTCCAGCGGCACCAGCAGGTCCAGCCCGGGAACCACACGCCAGGGGCTGTAGCCCAGCTTCGCGAGCGCCTCGACGAGCGAGATGTCGTGAACGGCACTGGTGCGCAGCTCCACCTGCACCAGCGGCGAGAGGCAGGTCAGGAAGCGGCGCCCGCCGGCAAGGATTTGGTGCTCCACGCCCTCGGCGTCCAGCTTCAGCAGGTCGATCGAAGTCCAGCCCAGCGTGTCCATGCGCTCGTCGAGCGTGACCAGGGGCACCTCCTCGGTGCCGCCGGCGTTGGTCTCGGCAAGGGCGTTGAGCTCGGGGGCGGCGCCCACGGCCAGATGGCCCGTGCCCGGCTTGTCGGAGACCGCGCTTCGTTCCACGGTGACCTGCGTGAAGCGGTTCGCCTGCACGCTGCGGGTCAGGAAGGCGTGGGTGCTCGCGGCGGGCTCGAACGCCCACACATGGCCCTGCGGCCCCACGGCCTTCGCCACCGAGAGCGTGTACAGACCGTAGTTGGCGCCGATGTCCACCGCTCGCTGGCCCGGCCGCATGGCCTTCCTGAGGAAGCGGATCTCGTCCTCGAACCAGTCGCCCTGCTCCTGGAGCGCGAAGGGAGTGACATGGTCGAAGCGGTCGGGCACGATCACCTTCACGCCATCCACGATCGTGAGCGTGAGATCCCGGCTCAAGCGACGCGGATCCTTGGGGCCGGAGTCATGGACTCAGGATACGGCCGGTTCGCCCAGCAGCAGCCGCACCGCCAGGTTGGCCTGCATGTGCGCCACGATGCCCACGCGGGGCGCCATGAGGCCGCGTCCGGGTTGGGCGGCGCTCGTCTGGTCGCCCACCACGAAGAGCGAGGGGCCCACCCGCTGCACCCGCAGGCTCGCCTCGAGGCCGTGGCCGGCCACGCCGCTGGCCGCGATCAGCGGCACCTGCGGGCGGACCGCGGCGAACGCCTCGATCAGCATGGCCTTCTGGTCCGCCCGATCGAAGGCCTCGATCATCACGTCCACGCCGCCGAAGATCGCCTCCACGTTGCCCGGCTCCACCCGCTGCCGGTGCAGACGGTGGACCACATGCGGGTTGATGCGGGTCAGGTTGGCGGCCATGGCGTCCACCTTGGCCAGTCCCAGCTGATCCACGAAGTACTGCTGACGGTTCAGGTTGCTCGGTTCCACCAGGTCGAAGTCCGCCAGCACCAGGGTGCCCACGCCCACGCGGGCCAGGGCCACGGCCACGGCCGAGCCCAGCCCTCCCAGGCCCGCCACGCCCACGGTGGCCCGCTTCAGTCGGGTGTGCACGCCCGGCGTGTGCCGTGCGACCATGAGCGACTCCAGTTCCTCGGCGGTGGGCGTGCGGCCGCGGCGGATGAGCACGACCTCGTCCCCGTCCTGGAGCTGGAAGTCGGGCTCCACCACCGCCCCGTTGGCGATCAGCACGTCGGCGTCGGGCAGCACCTGCCCGCGGATCTGCTCGATCCGCGTGGCGGGATCGAAGTCGCGGGCGACACCGTTGACCACCAGGCGCATCGCCGCAGGATAGGTGCGGTGGGCTTTCGCCTCAGGCCGGGCTGGGCACCGCACCGCCACCGAGTTCCGCAGGCGGCTCGGCCTGCGGAGAGGCGGGGGTGGTCGGCTTGGCCGTCAGGACCTGGGCCACGGTGGGGCGTTCCACCATCTCGCCACGCATCAGGCGGTCCACGTCGTCGCGCTGCAGCGTCTCCAGCCGGAGCAGCGCCTCGGCCACGGCGGAGATCTTCTCCCAGTTCGTCTCGACCATCCGGGTGGCGTCGGCGTAGGCCTCGTCGGCCATGCGGCGCACCTCCTCGTCGATCATCCGGGCCGTGTCGTCGCTGTAGTCCTTGTCGGGCAGGATGCTCTCGCGACTGTCGTCGCCGGCGTATCGCACGAAGCCCAGCTTGTCGCTCATGCCCCATTCGAGCACCATGGCCCGCGCGTAGGCGGTCACCATCTTGATGTCCATGGCGGCGCCGCTGGACACGTCGCCGGTCTTCCGCTGCTCCGCGAGACGACCACCACAGAGCACCCGCATGGTGGCCTGCAGATAGCGCCGTGCGTATCCGTAGCGGTCCTTCTCGGGCAGGCTGAAGGTGACGCCCATCGCCTGGCCGCGGGGGATGATCGTGACCTTGTGCAGCGGGTCGGCGTCCGGCGAGAGC
>CAIOTP010000103.1 GCA_903861235.1 uncultured bacterium
CATGAGCTACTGCCACCTCTGCTCGGGTGGCGTGGGCAACATCAACATGAACTTTGCGCAGGCGAACATCGACCAGGTCGTGCCCTATGTCGCCGGCCGGTCCTGCACTTCGCCCACGGTGGCCGCTCCGGTGGCGCTGGCGAACGCCTACACGGCGCAGGAAGGCACGGAATCGGTGCTCGACGTGCTGGCCAACGATCTCCTGAGCAACTGCGACGCCATCTCCATCGATGCGCTTCCCGCCACCTCCACGCTCGGAGTGCCGCTCACGCTGGATCCCACGGCCGGTCCGGGCGGCGGTCCGGCCATCCGCTACCTGCCCCCGGCAGGCACCAGCGGCGCCGACGCCTTCACCTACCGGGTCAGGGATGCGGCAGGACAGACCTCGACCACGGTCACCGTCAGCATCGATGTCCGACCCACGCTCGTCCCCTTCCAGGCGCTGGTTCGAGGCGAGGGCACGGGGCTGCGGGCTCGCTACTACACGGTGACGGGCGCCACCGCTCTTCCAGACTTCGACACGCTGACGCCGGTGGGCTACGGCGGCACGGTCTCCACGCTGGGCTACTCGTCGACCTCGGGGGCGTGCGTGGGCAGTGGGATCAGCGACAACGTCGGCGCAGTGTTCGAAGGCTGGGTCACCGTGCCGACCACGGGGTCCTGGCTCTGGTCGCTCACCAGCGATGCCGGATCCCAGCTTTGGATCAACGGCCGCCTGATCGTGAACCACGACGGCCTGCACTCCTATTCCGAGAAGACCACCACGGTGTACACCGAAGCCGGAAGGCACTTCATCCAGGTGCGGTACTTCGAAGCCCTGGGCACCTGTGGGCTGCTGCTCCGCTGGACCCCGCCGGGTGGCACCAAGGCGACCGTCCCCGCGGCCAACTTGACCCAGGGCGGCGTGCTGCCCGACCTGGATGGTTCCGGCGGGGTGGATGCCGGCGACATCGGGTCCCTGCTGCTGCTCTTCGGCGGCGACTGCTCGACGACCGCCACGCCCTGCTACAGCGACCCGTTCAACCGACAGCGGATCGGTGCGGGTGCCTGCGACTGCGCAGGCGACCTGGACGGGTCAGGCAGCGTGGACTCCGGCGACATCGGAAGTCTTCTTCTGTATTTCCAGTGAGAGGACGCCCTCGGAATCCTGAATCCCGCCCCTTTCGGGCCCGTCGATGGTCGATTGTCCCAGAAATTCGGCCCTCGGCAGCATTGTCCGGCCTCCACCTGCGTACTAGAGATTGACATGGCTCTGATCCAGATCCGAATCGCGTCCCTCCTCGCCCCGCTCTGTGCGCTGCTGCCCATGGCGTTCGCGGCACCTCCCGGGTGGGATCTTTCCGTCGATCTGCCGCCCGAGGGCATCACGCCTCCGGCGATCGAACTCTTCTCCGAGGTCCCGGGCGTCCGCCAGTTCCGTGGCGTCATGGTGGCCCGCCCCGTGCAGGCCGCGGAGGCCGAGCGATCCAGCCTCTCGCCAATGGAGGCTGCCATGCGGCACCAGGCCGCGGAGCGCGAACTTCGCGACTTCCAGGTGCTTCGCCACTTCCCGGAGGTGGACGAATACCTGATCCAGGTGCCCGAGGGCGAGACGGAGAACTCGGTGGCCGCACGACTGATGGCCGGCGGCAACTTCCAGTACGTGGAGCCGGACTGGCTGGTGTTCCCGGTGGCGTGTCCCAACGACGCGCTCTTCAACCAGCAGTGGCACCACAGCACGGTGGGCAGTTGCACGGCATGGAACACCACCACCGGCTCGAGCAGCGTGGTGGTGGCGGTGTGCGACACTGGCCTGCGCACCACGCACCAGGATGTGCAGGCGAACCGCCGCGACGGCTTCCATGTGCCGACCATGAAGTGGGAGAGCGCGGGCGGCCCCATCAACGACATCAACGGCCACGGCACCAACTGCACGGGCAGTGCGGCCGGAACCGGCAACAACGGCGTGGGCATCTCCGGCATGGGCTGGGGGCTGGGGCACCGGACCATGCGGGTCACCGACGCCACCACGGGTGACGCCTCCCTGTCCAACCTGACCACCGCCGCCCGCGTCGCGTGCGACGCCGGCGATCGCGTGGCCAGCGTGAGCTACAGCGGCATCGGCAGCAGCAGCATCAACACCACCGGTGCCTACATGCGGGCGCGAGGCTCGCTGCTCGTGTGGGCGGCCGGCAACGAGTCCACGGATCTGGGAGGCACCCGGGACGACAACGTGATCGTGGTGGGCGCCACGGACAGCTCCGATCGACTCGCCTCCTTCTCCAATTTCGGCGGCATCGTGGATGTGGTCGCCCCGGGCGTCAGCATCCGGACCAGCGCCTCCAACGGCGACACCTCGTACGCGTACGTGAGCGGCACCAGCTTCGCGTGCCCGATCACGGCGGGCCTTTGCGGCCTGATCTGGTCGAAGAACCCCAACCTCTCCCCCGCGGAAGTCGAGAACATCCTCCGCTCCACGTGCCGCGACCTGGGCACCGCCGGCGTGGACAACAGCTTCGGCTTCGGGCGGATCAGCTCTTCGGCCGCCATCGCCGCGACGCCGGTGTGGGACGGCCGCGATACCACCCCGCCCCCGCCCCCGATCGCCCTGACCTCCACGGCCGGGTCCAGCAGCGTGGCCCTCGCCTGGACCGCTCCGTCGGTCACCGACGTGGCCGGCTACCGCCTCTATCGCAGCACCACCAGCGGCACCGGCTACACGCAGGTGCACGCCGGTCTGCTCACCACCCGGTCGTACACCGACAACAGCGTGATCAACGGCACCACCTACTACTACGCGGTGGCCGCCGAGGACACGAGCGGCAACCTCTCCGTGCTCTCCACCGAGGCCTCAGCCGTGTTCTTCGTGCTGCAGCCGTTCACGAAGGAACTGGCCGGAACGAGCCCGGGGCTGCGCGTGCGCTACTTCGACGGAACCGGCCTGACCGCGCTGCCGGACTTCGCCGCGCGGTCGCCGATCGCCTCGGGGTCGGTGTCGCTGGTCTCGTATCCCTCCACGGCGGGCAACTGCGTGGGCAGCGGGTTGGCGGACAACGTGGCCGCGGTCTTCGACGGATGGGTCGATGTGCCCACCGACGGCATGTGGACCTGGTCGCTCACCTCGGACGCAGGCTCCCGCCTGCTGATCGACGGCGAAGTGGCCGTGGATCATGACGGCATCCACACCTACAGCGAGAAGCTCAACACCATCTTCACCAAGGCCGGCCGCCATGCGGTGCGTCTGGAGTACTTCGAGACCACGGGCAACTGCGGCCTGATGCTGCGGTGGATCCCGCCCACCGGCGCCCCCGGAGCGGGCACGAAGGTCGCCGTTCCCGGTGCCAACCTCTCCCAGGGAGGCGTGGTGTTCGACCTGGATGAGTCAGGGACCATCGACGCGGGCGACATCGCCGCTCTGTTGCTGCAGTTCGGCACGGATTGCCTGGCCGCGGGCACCCCGTGCTACGGCGGCGAGTTCGGAGAACAGGGGATCGGCCAAGGTCCCTGCTCCTGCCCGGGCGACTTCGACGGCAACGCGTCGGTCGACTCCGGCGACATCGGCGTGATCCTGCTGCAGTTCGGCACCTGAAACCTGCAAGGTCCGGAAACCAGGGGCCCCGCGGACGAGCCTTGGCTTGCAAGGCACGCCGGTCTTGGCTACCTTTCGCGGCTCGACATCGCACGCCGCTTGAACTACGGCGCGGCGCCGGACTCTTGGCTGAGCCGGCATGTCTCCTCGGTGGAGGCCCGCGTCGTGGGAGGTACGAACCATGGCCAAGAAGGTCGCGAAGGTTTTCAAGATCATGGCCCCCGGTGGCAAGGCCACCCCGGCCCCGCCGCTGGGACCGGTGCTTGGCGCCAATGGCGTCAACCCGGGCCAGTTCATCACCCAGTTCAACGAGAAGACGCGTGAACTCAACGGCCGCGTGGTCGGCTGCGTGGTCACGGTCTTCGCGGACCGCACCTTCGAGCTCGAGATCAAGTCGAGCCCGGTGAGCGTGATGATCGCCGCCGCCCTGAAGATCGAGAAGGGCTCGGGCCAGCCGAACACCGTCAAGGTGGGCAAGCTGACCAAGGCCCAGGTGCGCAAGATCGCCGAAGAGAAGCTGAAGGACCTGAACACCGCCAGCGTGGACAGCGCCATGCGGATCGTCGAAGGCACTGCCCGCAGCATGGGCGTGACGGTGGAGGCCTGAACATGAGCATCGCGACCCGAACCAAGTCCGACCCCCTCCGCCACTTCGGC
>CAIOTP010000104.1 GCA_903861235.1 uncultured bacterium
CGGCATCCTCCATGCGCCCCTCACGGATGGCCCAGCTGGCCATCTCGGCGTCGCCCAGGATCCACAGCCGGTCGCCATGCACACGGATGCGGTTGAAGGCCCCCTTCATCACCTCGGCGGTCCGCTCGCGCAGGTCCGGGCCCATGAGACCCACCGTGGCGCCGTTGGGTGCCTGCAGCATGAACGCGAAGCCGCCGTCCAGACCCAGGCCCTTGGGCAAGGGAACGATGTCGCTGGCCGCACCCACGAAACGGCCGTCCTCGATCCGCTCGAGGCGCCGCCCCACCACCGCCACCACGCCCTGCGCGGTGGCCACCACGGGCCCGGCCAGCGCGGCCTGCGGAAGGAAACGTTTCCCGTCGCCGGCTCGCACCACGCCACCTTCGCCCCAGATGAAGAGATCGTTGCCCACCACCGAAAGCCCGTGAGGACGGATGCCCAGCGCCTCGGACGGCACGTGGTCGATCAGCATGGGCTGACGAGGCACGGCCATGTCCCAGCGCAGCACGCCGTCGCGACGGACCACGCCGATCAGATCGCCTCGCCACATCACCAGGTCGCACACAGGGCCGGTCCTGCCCAGCTCGCCGGCGGGCTCGGCACGAGCGTCCTTCACGCCGCGGCCCTCGATGACCAGCAGCTGCGGCCCGAAGCCGGCGTACCAGATGCGGTCACGCACCAGCACGCAGTCGTGGGTTCCGCCCACATGCGAGGTCACCTTGAGCACCTTGGGGCGGCGGTCGGTGCGGTCCTCCTTCACGTAGGTGTTGTCGAAGCAACCCGCGAGCAGGGCCGCGACCAGGATCCAGGCGCCACGCATCGGCATCACGATAGCCCCTCCCTTGCCGGGCTGCTTGACCCCGCTAGGCTCGGGCCATGGCGCCCGACCGGCTGGCCCAGCTCATGGCGATGCTCGAACGCGACCCGTCCGACGCCTTCTGCCTGTACGGGGTGGCCCAGGAGCACGCCAAGGCCGATCGCCTGGAGGAGGCCGTGCGGTGGTTCGAGCGGCTGCTGCAGGTGGAGCCGACCCACGCCTACGCGCACTTCCATCTGGCCAAGGTGCTGGAACGCGCCGGCCGCGTGAACGCCGCCGCCGAAGTGCTCGGCCGGGGGCTTCAGGCCGCTCGCGCCACGGGGGACGCGAAGGCGGCCAACGAGATCGCGGGCTTCCTGGACGAGATCACGCCATGAGGCGTCCCGAGCGGATCCAGGAGATGCGCGCGGACGCGGCCGATCCCGGCTTGATCCGCATCCGTGTGGGGGCGGCGTGGCTGGGCCCGATCCGTCGCCCGATGGCCGCCACGCTTCGCCTGGAGGAGGGTCGGGCCTGGACCGCCACCCTGGCCGCCCGTGTGCAGGCCGAGATCGACGCGGTGGCCTGTCGAACCGACGCGTTGCGCCGTCTGGGCCGCCGTGACCTGACCCGGGCCCTGCTCGAAGCCCGCCTGGCCGCCCGCTGGGGCCAGCAGATCGCCGAGCGCACGGTGTCCGAACTGGCCAGTGCGGGGTGGCTGGACGACCGCGCCTTCGCCGAGCGCCGGGCCGGGCAGCTGCAGACTCGCGCACCGATGGCTCCGGAACTGCTGCAAGCCCGGCTGGAGCACGAGGGCGTGCCCGAGCGCCATGCACGACGGGCCGCGGAAGCTGCGCACGATCCGCAGGCGCTGCACCGACAGGTGCTCGCGTGGAAGCGAGAGGGACGGCCCGGAGACTGGATGGCCCGGCGGCTGGGACGTCAGGGGTTCGATGCCGATACCATCGCGGCAGCCCTGCACCGGGCCCGCGTGCCATGCGACCTCGATTCCTGATCCCCGCGCTCGCCGCTCTCGCGTCCCTGACGGGATGCCTGAACGACGGCGACACCATCACCGGAACCGACCAGGACCCCACCCCGGACCTCTCGCCCGAGCAGGCCAGCACTCCTCGGAACTCCTCGGGCCCGAGCGTGACCGGACTGGATCGGAGGAACTGGGACACGGTGGTGGTGGCGGCCCCACGCGGCCAGGTGCAGCACCAGCCCACCTACGCCGAACCGCTCGTGCTCAACGGTGGATCCGCCCGCAACGGTGAGAGCTTCCCCACGGTGGCGGACGCGACCGCCCTGGGCAGCTCGCCGCAGGCCGCCGCGGCCGAGGGCGTTGCGGAGTTCGCCTGGCCCGCGGGACTGCTGCTGGTCTCGCCGGCACGCATGGTCATGGGGATGCCGCCGTGGCTGACGGTGCAGGGACCGGGCGAGACGTCCGGAACGCTGCCACCCGCCCAGGCACGCGAACTGCCCGGCATGTGGATCTGGGTGAGCACGCCGCAGGAGAAGGCTCCATGAGCCAGCTCGACGCACGCGGGCTTCCCGAGGGCTATCCCTTCAACGCGGACTGGGAGATCACGCCACGCGACTTCAAGGCGCGGCGGGATGCCGGCGAGCGCATGGTCCTGCTGGATGTGCGCACCTCGGCGGAGCGGGCCACCGCCTGCATCGCCGGCAGCGTGCACCTTCCGCTGAGCGAGGTCGAGGGGCGCTCCGAAGAACTCCGACCGCACGAGGACGACCTGATCGTGATCCACTGCCACCACGGCGTGCGAAGCCTGCGCGCGGCGGCGAGCCTGAGGCGACTGGGCTTCGATCGCGTGGTGAGCATGGCGGGCGGCATCCACCTGTGGTCGATGGACGTGGACCACACGGTCCCGATCTACTGAACCATGCTGAAGTGGCGACTGCCCGTCGGTGCCGCACTGATCGCGCTCCTGGGGAGCCTGCTCTGGCTCGACGGCCGCCTTCAGGGTGAATCGGCGCCATGGCTGCCCGGCGGCCGCGTGCCCGGAGGTGCGGTGCTGGCGGCCTTCGCCCTGCTCACCCTGGTGCCGCTGCTGTCCGCGGAGCTCACGCGGCTCCTGCGTGCGGGCGGAGTCCGTGCGTGGCCCTTCGCCCTCACCCTGGTGGTGGCCGCGGGCTCCTTCCTGGCGGTGTCGGCGCGTGCCTGGGGCATGGACCGGGAGGCGATCGTGCTGGGCATGGTGCCGCTGACCGCCCTGCTGATTCCGGCGGGCCTGGGGAAGGTCTCGAGGTCGCGACCGGATCGCGGCGTGGCGGACCTGGGTCGCTGGATGCTCGCCGCCGGCTGGATCGGCGCCATGCCTGCCTGCTGGATCGGGCTTCGCGCCGGCGTGCCCTGGACCGGACTGGTGGCCGCGGTGCTCACGGTGAAGAGCAACGACATGGGCGCCTACTTCGCGGGGATGGCGATGGGACGCCACCGGATGGCGCCCTGGATCTCGCCCAAGAAGACCTGGGAGGGGTTCGCCGGTGGCATGGTGGCCAGCGCAGCCGTCGGGGCCTGGGCGGGCACCGCGTGCGGCGCGGGCGTGCCCATGGGCGTGGCGTTCGGCCTGGTGGCCTCGGTCCTCGGACCGCTGGGCGACCTGGCGGAGAGCATCCTGAAGCGACAGGCCGAGGCGAAGGACTCGGGCCGGATGCTGCCCGGCATGGGCGGCATGTTCGACGTGATGGACAGCCTGCTCTGGACGGCGCCCGCCGCGTGGTGGATCCTGGGCCATCGAGCCCCCTGAGCGGCAGGAACCGCCGCACGGCGAGGACACCTTCCGGGTACGCTCGACGTCCCGCATGGAGGTTTTCGCATGAGTCTTCTGCAGCAGCTGCTCGCCCTTCACAAGGTCGACGTGCAGGTCCGTTCGCTCCGCTCGCGCCTCTCTCAGGCGGACCGTTACCTGGCCACGCAGCAGCGGCAGCTCGACGAGCTCACGGCCCAGCGGACGGACGTGGAGACGCAGCACCGCCAGCTGAAGGCCCATGTGGGGAACATGGAAGTGGAAGCCAAGGGTTTCACGGAGCGCATCGAGCGCCTGCGCAAGGACCTGAACCAGAGCGGCAACACCAAGCAGTACAACGCCATCCTGCAGGAAATGAAGCAGATCGAGGCGCAGAAGGACGCCCTGGAGGAGCAGACGCTGGCCCAGCTCGAACGGGTGGATCAGATGGCCAAGCGCCTGGCGGACATGGAACCCCTGCTGGCCGAGCGCACCAAGCGGCGCGACGAGGCGCAGGCGGAGCTTTCGCAGCGGAAGGCCGATTCGGCGGACCGTCTGGGCGAGCTGGATCGCGAGCGTGCGGCGGCGGCGGCGGGCGTGCCCGCGGCCACCATGAGCGTGTTCGACGAGGCCGCCGAGATCCACGAGGGCGAGGCCATGAGCGAGGTGGAGGTGATCAGCGCACGCCACCGCGAATACGCCTGCAGCGCCTGCAACACCGAGATCCCCTTCGCGGTCTACGCCAAGCTGCTCGGCGAGAGCGGCAACGTGGTGCAGTGCGTCAGCTGCCATCGCATCCTGTTCCTGTCGGCAGAGACCGAAGCCACCGCCGCCAGGAAGCGCTGAGCCGGACGCCGCACCCGATCAGGCCCGGACGGCCCCCACCAGTTCACCGATCTCGCGAACGCCCTGCCGGCGGCACCACGCCGCCAGTCCGCGGGCGATCGCCCGTGGCGCTGAAGGATCCACCATGAGCGCGGTGCCCAGCCCCACCGCCGTGGCCCCCGCCAGCACCAGCTCCGCGGCGTCACGCCAGTCCATCACGCCGCCCAGACCGATGATCGGCACGCGCGCCGGACCCGCCACCTCCCGGTGGACCAGGTGCACCAGCCGCACCACGATCGGATGGACGCCCGGACCCGAGAGCCCGCCGCTGCCGCGGCTGAGGGAAGGGCGACGCGTCTCGGGCTCGATCTGCATGGCCGGATAGGTGTTGCAGAGCGTGAGCGCGCCGGCGCCGGCGGCCACCGCGGCGGCGGCCAGTCGCAGCGTGTCGCCGTCGGGAGGCAGCTTCACCACGAGCGTGGAGGTCCGCACCGCCGCGCGCACCTCGCGCACGAGCGATTCAAGCAGGGTCGCATCGGAGCCGAACTGGCGGCCGTCCGCCGTGTTGGGGCAGCTCACGTTGAGCTCGATCGCCTGCAGTCCCGCGGCCTCCAGCGCCGTGGCGACCCGCACGAAGTCCGCGACCGCGTGCCCGGCGACCGATCCGATGACCGCCGCATCGAGGGAGCCCACACGGGGCGCATGCTCCTGCACGAAGGCGTCCACGCCGGGGTTGGCCAGTCCGATGGCGTTGAGCATGCCCGCCCGGGTCTCCACCACGCGCCATGGCGCGTTGCCTTCGCGGGACTCGGGCGTGAGGCTCTTGGTGGTGATGGCGCCCAGCCAACCCACGTCGCTGACCTCGGCCAGTTCGTCCAGCACGCCACAGGTTCCCGCCGCCGCGACCAGCGGCGTGCGCAGGGCCAGCCCTGCCAGCCGGGTCTGCAGCACCGGGTCGGGAGCCGCCACCGCTCAGCCGCCCTGGGCCGCGGCCGCGCCGCCTCGCAGCTTGGCGAGCATGTCCGGATCCAGACCCAGGAATTCATGCATGTGCTGGTCGTAGACCTCCTGGTCGCGGTCCCGGGAGAAGTCCAGCCGGAGCTCGTTGATCACCTTGGTCCCCTGGCCGATCCAGGCCTTCCAGGTCTCGGCGCTGATGTTCTCCTGGATCCACGCCCCCACCGGACCGCGGAACGGCGGCGCGTCCATGCGGGTGCCCGGCCGCCCGGTGCGGCTGCACACGAAGCCTCCGCTGGCGCGGACCGCCTCCGCCGCGGCATCCGCGTCGGGCGTGGACACCTTCGGAGGCTCGCGGCCGATGCCCTTGAGCAGTTCGGCGATGGCCTGCTGGGGCATGCGGTCACCCTTGCGGGCGGCGATCTCGTAGCCGCGGTTGAGCGTCTGCACCGCCTTGTCGGCCCAGCCCGCGCCCAGTTGCGCCTGGCCGCAGAGCTGCCAAGCCTTGCTCATCTCCGGCGCCAGCTCCAGGCAGCGCTCCAGACTGGCGGCCGCCTCCGCGTGCCTGCCGGCCTGCAGGTAGGCGTTGCCCAGGCTGAAGTGGGCCATCTCGTTGGAGGGATCGGCCTGGGCCATGCGCTCGAAGTTGGCGATGCGGTCCGCGTTCATGGCCGCGATGATAGAAGCCCGCTCATCGGGCGGCGCGGCGGTGGTAGACCCACCACTCCGCCAGCAGCAGCGCGACCGCCACCGCCAGTGCGAAGGGCCAGATCTCCAGCGACTGCGGTCCTCCTCCGGGCGCCACGCGCTGGCCGCCGAGCGCCAGCCGCTCCGGCGACGCCACGCGGCACTCGGCCTCGTCGAACAGGTTCACCGCGACCCATCGCTCCCCCGTCCTGCCCCGCTCGTCCTTCCAGCTGATCCGACAGGCGCCGGTGCGGCGGGCCGGCCCCCAGGCGGCCTCGCCCTCGCGGAGCACCATGGGCTCCGCCGCTCCGGCAGGCGGCTGGATGGCGAGCTCGGTGGCCCGATCCGGCACCCGGATCCGGATCATCTCGCCCGGCTCGATCGACGACTCGCCCGCCACCTCGCCCAGTCCCGCCAGCAGTTCGAGCGCCTGCGCCGTGAAGTTCACGAAGCTGCGCTGGAACGGCCAGTTGGAATCGCCGGGCTCGAAGGGACAGACGATGGCGAAGCCTGACCCGACCCTGCCCGCCAGCACGATCGGCGAGCGCCCGCCCTCCACGAGCGTGGTCCACGAGCTCTCCGCCGCGACCCGATGCACCTTCTGCACCACCAGCTCGTTCAGGTTGCACTGCCGGAGGACCGGATGCTCGCTCCGCCAGGCGCGGGCGAAGTCGCGCCCAGGTTCGCCGAAGCGATGCAGCCCGGGCAGCGGAGGCGGCGCCCCGAAGAGGAGCCATCGGCCGCGCTCGAAGGCAGGCGGCGGCTCGCCCACCCAGATCACGGCGTCGAAGGCCTCGGCCCAGGCAGGATCCTTCTTCACGGCGGCCGCACCCGCGGCCAGATCGAGCGTGGCCAGACTGGCCGGCGCAAGCGCCTCGAGCAGGGATCGCAGGGAAGCGTCGTCGCCCACCATGGCCAGCCGGAGCGGTCGACTCTCCCGGACGACCACATGCGCGTAGTCGTCGGTCGGAAAGGCGTCGCCCGGCGTCACGCTCCAACGCAACAGACGCTCCGTGCCCACATCCACCGGCGGGAACACGACACGCCGCTGGCCGGCCCCCTCGCCGGTGCTGGCCGGAGGCACGGCGATCGGCTGTGGCGTGACCGCCACCACGCGACTGCCGGCGCGCACTTCCAGCCGCAGCGGCGCCGGCGCTCCACCGAAGTTGCGGAGCGACGCGAAGGTGTCCAGCCCGCCACCGTCGCCACCGGTGCGCTCGCACCCTGCGGCCCCCAGTCCGGCGTTGGCCGTGTCCTGCCGGCCCACACGCGTCCAGTCGACGTTCTCGCGACCACGAAGCGTGGCTTCCGCCGCGTCGCCGATGGCGCCGTCGCTGAAGAGCTCGATGCTGGCGGGCGTGCCCGAAGCCTGTGCCTGGTCCTCGTCGCGGCGGCCCGACTGATGGGCCCTCGCCAGCTCGAGCGCGGGCGCCAGCAGGGTGCGCTCGTCGGTCTGCATGACGGAATCGATCCCCTGCTCCACGCGGGCCAGGCTGGTGGTGAAGGGCACCACCACCTGCGGCGACTGCGCGAAGGCGATCACCATGATCTCGGGGGCGGAGAGCGCCAGGAGACCCCCGCCCTGCAGCGCCTGCGCCCGCGCCGCGGCCATGCGGCGCGCCTGCTCCAGTCGGGACGCGCCGCCTTCGCCATCCCGCGTGGCCATGCTGGCGGAGCAGTCGATCATGAGGATGGTGCGGCCCGCGGCGCCGCCCAGGCCGCGGATCACGGGCTGGGCCACCGCCAGGGCCAGCAGCGCCAGCAGGAGCAGCTGCAGGAACAGCAGCAGGCTCGCGCGAAGGCGCTGGAACGGCACGTTCGCCCGAAGGTCCTCGGTGCGGCGCTCCCACGCCAGCGTGCTGCTCACGGTGCGGCGTTCCCTGTGGAGCCGCAGGAAGTACAGCGACAGCAGCGGCACGGCGACGGACGCCAGAAGCAACAGTCCCGCCAGCGGGGAGAGCAGGCTCATCGCAGCAGGCCTCCGCGCCGGAGCGATTCCAGCATGAGTCGAGGAAGGTCCTCTCGCGTGTCGATCGAGAGGTGCCGGGCTCCCAGGCGCGTGCAGAGGTCGCGAAGCCTGGCGTTGTGCGCCTGCAGGCGTTCTCGATGACGCCGCAGCAGCGCCTCGGACACGGTGACCTCCACCTCGCCGCCGGCCTCGGCGTCCACCAGCCTCAGGTCACCCGTGATGCCGTGCTCTCCGGGCGCGATCTCCTCGGGCGCCAGCACCTGCAGCGCAAAGAGGTCCCACCCGCGTCCGACCAGGGCCTGCAGCCCCTGATCCAGTCCGTCCGGCACCAGGAAGTCGCTCACCACGATCGCCACGCCTCGGCCCTGCCGACCCGAGCCCAGCGCCCGGCAAGCCGGCACGAAGTCGAGCGGGCCTGCGGGCTTGCGTCCCAGCAGCCAGGCCGCGGCCTCGCCCGCCTTCCGCCGTCCCCGCAGACCGTCCAGACGCTCGGCGCCGCCGGCCTGGAGCGTGGCCAGGGTCACGCGGTGCTGGTTGACCAGCCCCACGTAGGCCAGGCTCATGGCGATGCGACGGGCCACGTCGAACTTGCCGGGCTTGCCGAAGCCCATGCTGGCGCTGGCGTCCACGGCGACCACCAGGCTGAGATCCTCCTCCTCCAGGAACAGGCGCAGGAAGAGCCGTTCGATGCGGCCGTAGATGTTCCAGTCGATGAAGCGCAGGTCGTCGCCGGGCGCATACGGCCGGAAGTCGGCGAACTCCATGCCCTGGCCGCGACGCCGGGATCGTCGCTCGCCCTGGCGCGTGCCTCGGAGCATCTTGCGGCTGATCACGTCCAGCCGGTCCAGTGCCGCCACCAGCGGCGGATCCAGCAGTTCGTCCACGCGTCCGCCGCTCATGGCCCCTCCAGCGGCAGGCTCTCGACCAGGTGCGCCACCACCCGGTCGGCGTCGGTGCGATCCGCCTCGGCCTCGAAGGAGAGGTGCAGACGGTGCCGGAGCGCCGGCGCGGCCACCTCGCGGAGATCGTCCACCGCCACGGCATACCGCCCCGCCATGAGCGCACGCACCTTGGCGAGCAGCACCATGGCCTGGACGGCGCGCGGGCCCGCTCCCACGCGGATCCAGCGGGCGGTGCGGGGCGCGGCGAACGCGTGACCGGGCTGCGAGGAGAGCGTCAGACGGATCGCCCAGTCGGCCACATGGGGCGCCACCACCACCTGCCGTGCCAGCCGCTGCAGCTCGACCAGCCCCGGACCGTCGATGACCTGCGGCACCTCGGGCATCTCCCCCACGGTGGTGCGTCGAAGGATCTCGCCCAGCGCCTCGCGGTCGGGCACCGGCACCAGGACCTTGGCCAGGAAGCGGTCGAGCTGGGCCTCGGGCAACGGATACGTGCCCTCCTGCTCGATGGGGTTCTGGGTGGCCAGCACCAGGAAGGGTCGCTCCAGGGGCGTGGTCACGCCATCCACGCTCACGCTCCGCTCCTGCATGGCCTCGAGCAGCGCGCTCTGGCTTCGCGGCGCCGCGCGGTTGATCTCGTCCACCAGCAGCACCTGGCAGAACACCGGGCCCGGACGGAAGGTGCGCACCCGGCCGCCCGTCACCGGATCGGTGATGAGCATGGCGGTGCCGATCACGTCGGCCGGCATGAGATCCGGGGTGCATTGCACGCGGCCCGCCTTCACGCCGCACGCCTGGGCGATGGTGCGGACCAGCAGCGTCTTGCCCAGACCGGGCACTCCCTCCAGCAGCACATGCCCGTCCGCCAGGAGACACCAGAGGCACTGCTCGAGCGTGGGGCCCAGACCCACGATCCGCCGCTCGATGGCCTGCAGCAGCGCGGCGGCTCGGCCACGGAAGGCCTCGCAACGTTCGCGCACGTCGACCAGGTCCACGGCGCCGCTCATGCCGCGCCCCCGCGGGCGCGGCGCTTGGCGGCCCGCAGCCGGCCCATGGGTGAGTCGTCCTCGGGCTCCGGATCGGGTTCAGACGCGGGCACCGGCTCGGGAGCCGCGGGCGGCGGCCGCTCCGCCGGTGCGGGCTCCACCGCCTCGGTTCCAACCGCCACGGACGCCGTCGCGGGCTGCTCGGCGCGCCGACGGGCCTGTCGCCAGGCCTCCGTCATGCCTGCCGCGTCGCGTCGCACCGGCGCGCCACCCCGCGAGGGCAGCACCAACGAGAGCCTTCGCACCGCCACATCGAGCACGAACAGCGCCGCACCCAGGATGATGCACAGGTCCCAAGCCTGCCGCAGCGACTGCGGCACGGGCATGCCCTCGCGCGAGAAGAGGTCGGTGGTGAGATCGCCCACCGCGATCATGCGTCCGCCGGTGCGGCGAGCCACGGCCTCGAGCGAGGTGCGATCGCAGAGTCCGGGATTCCGGAACTCGCGCGGATAGGGCACGCTGACCGAAGCCTGCGTGAACAGCGGCCGCGATCCGCCGGCCACACCCACGGCGGCGCTCACCAGGTACGCGCCGCGGTCGTCCACCGCGAAGCCGCCGCTCCAGCGGCCCGGGGCCACCTGACGCAGCGGCACAGGTCGCGTGGTGCCGTCAGGCAGCAGCACACGCGCCTCGGCTCGCTCGGCCTTGGCCGCGGTCTCGCCCGTGGCCTCCAGCTCCACCACCGCCTGGTCGCCCTCCTGTCGGGTGCGGATGGCCAGGTCGCCAGGGGATGCCGGCCGAAGGATCCACCGCACGAGACCGCCCACGAAGGGCTGGAAGCCCCCCCACCTGGCCCATCCCGGCGTCCAGCGGCCCCCCAGGTCGCTGGTGAACGCGGCGCCGCGTCCGAGACCGTGATTCCACCACGCCAGGATCGGGTCGGGCGGATCGCTGGGGCTGAGAAGGCCCGTCTGCGCCGGCTCGCCGCGCACGCCGGCGACCACGTATCCACGCACCGGCGGAAGGGCGTCGTTGCCGCGCATCCACTCGGCCGACGAGGCTCGCGACGGCGAGAAGGGCTGTCCTTCCCAGATGAGGGAGCGACGGACGAGCTGCGCTTCCTTGATGAAGATCTGCGGAACGGCCACGCGACTCTGGTCGTCCTTGACCGAATAGAAGCGACCGTCGGCGGCGTTGGCCAGCCGGGCCAGCAGGCCGTCGTTGGCGCCGTCACCGATGGCCACCGTGGACACGGTGATGCCCTGCCGACCCATGGCCATGGCCTTCGCCAGCCCCTCGCCAGGGTCGCCCATGGTCTGACCGTCGGTGAGCACGAGCACATGCCGCGTCTTGGACGAACTGCCGGCCAGCTGCTCCAGCGCGTCGTCCAGCGCGGGAAAGAGGTTGGTGCCCCCCGTGGGCTCGATGGCGCGGATCCGCCGCTCGATCGACGCCAGGTCCCGGCAGTCGGTGAGCGGGACCACCACGGTGGAATCGCTGCTGAAGGCGATCACGGTCACCTCGTCGGAGGGCGCCATCGCGCGGATGGCCTTGATCGCCGCCTCGGCCGCCAGCTGCTGCTGGGTGGCCGAGCTGCCGCTCACGGGCGACGCCATGCTGCCCGAACAGTCGATGATCAGCGCGAGCGCTCCGGACGGAAGCTTCCGCTCCTGGGGCGGATTCATCTCCACGGGCAGGGCCTTGGCGGTCTCGCTGTCCTGCCATCCGCCGGCGCCGAAGCTGCGGTCACCACCCAGCATGAGCAGGCCGCAGCCCAGGTCGTGCACGCTGGCGGCGAGCGCGCGGTCGGTCTCCACGTCGATGCTCCACCGTGGCACGTTCGCCAGCACGCAGGCGTCGAAGTCGCCGCTGCCCAGCCGCCGGGGCAGCGTGTCCGGCGGGATCACCTCCACCTCCAGGCTCGACGCGCGGATCGCCTGCAGCAGCGCGTCCACCGAGGTCTCCTCGTCGGTGACCACGGCCACGCGTCCGGATCCGGCGACGAAGGTGATGGACGAAGCGGCGTTGTTCTCCACCACCGCGTCGGCACCCGCCTCCTCCGGCTCGAAGGACGCCTCCACCCGAACCGCACCGCCCCGCTCCATGGGGATCGGGATCGAGAACGCGTTGGGCCCGGCCTCGAGCGCCACGGCCATGGCCTGGCCGGGTCCTCGCGGATCCAGGTCGACCGTGCGATCGTCCACGCGAAG
>CAIOTP010000105.1 GCA_903861235.1 uncultured bacterium
GCTCGGCAAGGCGCGCACCGTCTGCGAGGGCGAGGAGATGACCGTGGTGAGCTGGGGCGCCAGCGTGGTGCAGTGCATGCAGGCCATCGAGCGCAGCGGACGCAGCATCGAGCTGATCGACCTGCGCACCCTCTACCCCTTCGACATGGACGCCGTCGAGGCGAGTGTGAAGAAGACCGGTCGCTGCGTGATCGTGCACGAGGCCCCCAAGACCTGCGGCTTCGGTGCCGAGATCGCCGCCCGCATCATGGAACGGTGCTTCCTGCACCTGGAGGCCCCCGTGCAGCGCGTGACGGGCTTCGACACCATCATGCCCTACTACAAGCTGGAGCTCGAGTACATGCCCGACGCGGACCGCATCGCACGGGCCATCGAGGAGACGGCCGCCTACTGAGGCGGGAGGGAACCATGGCCGGCGTGAAGCAACCCGACGACAAGAGCCACTTCATCCTGCCCGACCTGGGCGAGGGTGTGCACGAGGCCGAGCTCATCAAGTGGCGCGTGAGCGCCGGCGACGCCGTGAAGGAGCACCAGACCATCGCCGAGATGGAGACCGACAAGGCGCTCGTCGAGGTGCCCAGTCCGTGGACCGGCGTGATCTCCGAGCTCTGCGGCAACCCCGGCGACATCATCAATGTGGGCAGCGTGCTGGTGCGATACCAGATCGGTGCGGCGAAGCCTGCCGCCAAGCCCGTCGCCGCGGCACCCGCCGCTCCGAAGTCCGCCGCCGCCCCCGCGAAGGCCGCCGAGTCGAGCGAGGACGCCGGCACCGTGGTCGGCACCATGAGCGGTTCGCTCGGCGTGCCCAGCCGCTTCGCACGCAAGCCCGAGCACGAGTCCGCGTCCAACACCGCGGCCAAGTCCCTGGCCACGCCCGCCGTGCGGCGCATCGCCCGTGACCTCGGCGTGGACATCCAGAAGGTGCACGGCACCGGCCGCGGCGGTCGTGTGACCGCCACCGACGTTGAGGGTGCCAGCCGTGGCGGTCGCGAGGTCGTCGCCGAGACGACCGCTTCCCGCGTGTCGATCGCGCAGCCCGTCTCGCCGGCCCGCACCATGGATGCCCCGGCCTCCATCGATGTGGCGCCCATGGCCCCGTTGGCACCGCTGCCTTCGGTCTCCCAGGACGGCATCCGTCAGCGAATCCCCTTCCGAGGCGTGCGCCGCAAGATCGCCCAGGCGCTCGACCTGTCGGTCAAGACCGCCGTGCACTTCACCGTGGTCGACCAGGCCGACATCACCGCGCTGGACCGCAAGCGCAAGGAATACGCCGCCATCCTGGGCACCAAGCTGAGCATGCTGCCCTTCATCATGCTGGCGGTCACCAAGGCCCTGCGCAAGCATCCGGCCCTGAACGCGAACGTGGACGACGCCAAGGAGGAGATCCTGCTCAAGGAGCCGGTGCACCTGGGCTGCGCCGTGGACACGGATCATGGGCTCATGGTGCCGGTCATCCGCAACGCCGAGCGCATGAGCGTGGGCGAGCTGGCCAACGCCGTCCGCGCGCTGGCCAAGGGATGCAAGGAACGCACCGTCGCCCGCGAGGACCTGGTCGGCGGCACCTTCACCATCAGCAATGTCGGCAGCTACGGCGGCATGTTCGCCACGCCGATCATCAACTATCCGGAAGTGGCCATCCTGGCCGCCGGCAAGGCCAAGGAGCAGGTGCTCACCCGAAACGGGGCCTTCTATGCAGGGCTTGTGCTGCCGCTCTCGCTCAGCTGCGACCACCGGGTCGTGGATGGAGCCGAGGGCGCCCGCTTCCTGAACACGGTGGTGGGCCTGCTCGAGTCGCCCGAGACTCTGCTGGGCGCATGAGGCTGGTTCGGGGTCGGTAGACTCCGCCGCATGAGGTCGCTGTCCGCCGCCCTTGCACTGCTGATCGCTGGCCAGGCCCTGGCCCTGCAGCAGACCGCTCCCCCCATGCCCAAGGTCGATCAACCCTCCGGCTGGCCTTTGATCGGCTACATCCTGGCCGCCGTGCTGCTGGTGGCGGGCATCTTCATCAGCGTGCGTTCCTCCAACCGACAGGAAGTCGACGAATCCGGAAACCTGAAGTCATGAAGCGCAAGCCCCCCACCCCGCTCCTCGTCATCAACGCCGCCCTGTTGGCGGCACTCGCCTGGCTGAACATGGGCGGCCCCGCCGGCGCCCAGCAGGTCTCCCGCGCTTCCGGTCGCTACTCCATGGTCCATGGCTGGGTCATGAACTGCGATCCCGAGGTGGTCTACATCACGGACGAGAGCAACCATGAGGTGGTGGCGGTCATGTGGGACGATCGCGTGAAGAAGTTCACGGGCCTGGGCTACCGCAACCTGGCCAACGACAACGCTTCCTTCCAGCAGACCCGTTGAGGCAGAACCCATGAACCACTTCGCCTCCATCCTCTGGAACCGCACCACCCTGGCCTGCAGCGCCGCCGCCATGGCCACGCTGCTGGTGGCTCAGGTCGCCTTCATGCGTCCCGCCCAGGCCGAAAGCGTCCAGGGCAACAGCGGCATCAGCCAGGCGACCGTCCGCAACGGCTTCGGTCAGATCTTCTCCTCGCCCCAGTGCCTCTGGGTGATCGACGACCGTTCGGAGATGCTCTTCATCTACTACATCGAGAACGTGGCCGATCCCCGCATGCAGGTGCGGTGGACCGAGAGCCTGCCCAGGCTCTTCCAGCAGGCCCGGGGCCGCTGAGTCGGCATGGGCAGCGTGCCCACCAGTCCGCCTGTGGACGCCGTCATGGTGAAGCGCCGCGTGGCGCAGTTCACCAGCCGCAGCATCAAGACTTCCATGAAGGCGGAAGGCCTGCGCCTGGCCATGCGCATGGTCGATCTGACCACGCTCGAGGGCAAGGACAGTCCGGAGAAGGTCCGGGCGCTGTGCGCCAAGGCCGTGAATCCGGCGGGCGGCAGCGGACCCATGAAGGTGCCGGTGCCCTCCGTGGCCGCCGTCTGTGTCTACCCCACGCTCGTGGGAGTGGCCCGAGAGGCCCTTGCCGGAAGTGACGTGCATGTGGCGGCCGTGGCCAGCGGCTTCCCCAGTGGTCAGTACCCCCTCGACATCCGGCTTCAGGATGTCCATGACGCGGTCAAGGCCGGTGCGCACGAGATCGACATGGTCATCAGCCGCGGCCTGTTCCTGGCCGGCCGCTTCGACCGCATCCGCGAGGAGATCCGTGAGATCAAGGCCGCCTGCGGTCCGGCGCATCTGAAGATCATCCTGGAGACCGGCGAGCTGGAGACGCTCGACAACGCCCGTCGTGCCAGCGACCTGGCCATCGAAGCGGCCTTGAGCGTGCCGGGTGCCGCACCCGTTCAGGACGGCGAGGTGTTCATCAAGACCAGCACGGGCAAGGTGCAGCCTGCCGCCACCATGCCGGTCACGCTGGTCATGCTGCAGGCCATCGCCGACACCCATCGCCGCGGCGGGCCGCGCATCGGCATGAAGCCGGCCGGTGGAATCCGCACGGCCAAGAGTGCCCTGCACTATCTGGTCATGGTGAAGGAGACGCTGGGCGACGCCTGGCTCGCTCCACACCTGTTCCGATTCGGCGCCAGCGCGCTGGCCAACGACCTCCTCCGGCAGATGCTGCGCCTGGAGAGGGGTCGTTACGCCGCCGCCTGGGATCTGGCCGAGTGAGTCTGCGCCTCAGGCGCGCACATGCATCACGAAACCCGCCTTGCGGCTCTCCACAGGCCGCAGCCTTCGCATGGTCCGTGCCACGGCCTGCATGCCGCGCCGTGTGGCGGGGTGCTTCTGCAGTTCCAGCATGAGCGAGACCTCGAAGAGCGTGGATTCCGTCCAGTCGACCTCGGTCAGGAATCCAGAGACGCTCAGGGCCTTCGTCACCCGAAGGAACCGCTGGATGCGGGCCCTGGGCAGGAGCAGCGTCCGACATCCGCCGAAATGGATCACGCGGCCCGCACACCGACCCGCCAACGCGTCCTCGAGCTGATCCAGGTCCATCTTCTCGTCATGTCGCCGGACGTCGCCGGGAAGGAGCAGCCCCTTCCGGGTGTGCACCGCCAGCCAGAGGATCTCGAAGCCGGCGTGCTTCTCCATGAGCCACTTCCGCAGATAGTGCTCCAGCTCGGCTCGGGTGGCCACATCCCGGTGGATGCAGGGCACGCGGTAGTCGCTGTCATGCAGGAGACGAAGCGCCGGAAGCACGCTCACGGACGACTGCAGACCGAACCACTCGTTCTCCAGGCAGAAGATGCCCTTCGGGTAGAAGGTCACGCTGGGCTTGCGCCGCCTCATGGCCTGGTCTCCAGGCCGGCGGCCCACAGGATGCCGCCCTGCAGGTGCCCCAGGAATTCAGGCTCCGTGAAGCTCTCCACCGTGTGTCCCATGCCGGTGTACCAGGCGCGGCCCTGGTCCATCAGGCGCCACCATGCGATCGGGTGGTCTCCCCCCATGCTGGCCTGGCCCATGGCGCCGTCGTCGAGACTCGCCGTCACATGCACCTTGGGCCTCGGGTTGGTCTGGAACGCGTACCACTCGTCCCTGCGCTTCCACGATGTCGGCAGCCCCGACATGCCGGGGCTCCCGACATCCTCCACCTTCACCACAGCCTCGATCACGTCGGTGTGGTTGCGGAACCAGGCCCCCACCAGTTCTCCGTACCACGGCCATTCATACTCCGTGTCCGCGGCGGCATGCACACCCACCCAACCTCCGCCGCCACGAACGAAGTCCTCGAGCGCCCGCTGACCATCCGGCCGAAGAACGTTGCCTGTGGTGCTCAGGAAGACCACGGCACGCACGCCAGCAAGGCGTCCGACCGTGAACCACTCCGGATCTTCGGTGTGCTCGGTGGCCCACCGGCCCGCACCCAACGACTGGATCGCCAGCACACCTGCCGGGATGCTCCGGTGGCGATATCCCAGTGTCCGGGTGAAGACCAGGACTCGTGGCAGATGCTCGCTCGAGGCGGCCGCCCGGACCGGCGGCACCACGATCGGGGGCTTGCGCCATGTGGCATGCACCCACCACGCCCCCACGGCCAGCAGGACCGTGACCGCCATGGAAGCGGCCCAGGACCAGGTCTGTCTTCCACGCACGGCCATGGGGTGAAGTATGAGGCTTGGAGGCTGGTCGCGACAGGGCTACGCTTGGACCCTCGTGCAACCGCAGGACCCAGCCACCGCCCGCACCCTCGCCCGACATCCGCGGCCCCTGGGTGGCGACACGGCCAGAAACCTGCCGGCGCCGGCCGTGAGCCTGACCGACATGGTCCTGAACAACGCGGAAGATTCGCGGCAGAAGCTGCAGATCGGCAGGAAGCCGGACTGGCTCCGGGCACGCGTCCCGGGTGGCGAGGGCTACCTGCGTCTCAAGGGCATCATCGACGAACACCGCCTGCACACCGTCTGTCAGGAAGCCAGCTGCCCCAACATGGGCGAGTGCTGGAGCCGCGGCAGCGCGACCATCATGATCCTGGGTGACACCTGCACCCGAAGCTGCGGCTTCTGCAATGTGAAGACGGGTCGGCCCGCCACCCTGGACACGGACGAGCCTCGCCGTGTGGCGGAGAGCCTTCGGCTGATGGCCCTGAAGCATGTGGTCATCACCAGCGTGAATCGGGACGAGCTTCCGGATGGTGGTGCGGCCATCTGGGCCGAGACCATCCACCGGGTGCACGAGGCGTGTCCGGGCATGAGCGTGGAGGTCCTGGTGGGCGACTTCTGTGGTGACGAGAAGGCCATCCAGGTGGTCTGCGACGCCCGCCCGGAGATCATCAGCCACAACATGGAGACCGTGAAGCGCATGCACCCTGCGGTCCGGCCCCAGGCGCGCTACGAGCGATCACTGGCCGTGCTGGGACAGTTCAAGTCTGGTGGTCTGGTCACCAAGACCGGCATCATGGTCGGCATCGGCGAACACGACGACGAGGTGCTCCAGCTCATGGACGATGTGCAGGCTGCCAGCCGCGCCGACATCCTCACGGTGGGTCAGTATCTGCAGCCGACCCGGAATCACCTGCCCATCGACCGTTGGGTGCACCCGGACCAGTTCGCCATGTACAAGCGGCAGGCCCTGGAGCGTGGATTCCGGGTCTGCGAAAGTGGTCCCCTGGTCCGCAGCAGCTATCACGCCGACGACCAGGCCGCCACACTCGCCGGCTTTCGGCACTGAGCGTCAGCCGCTGGTCATCTGGCCGGTCACCACCGGCTTCAGCGGGAAATCTCGCAGACAGGACCGAAGATCCTGGAGCGAGATCGATTCGATCCGCTTCATCTCCTCGTCCAGCGCCGTGTGCGGCATGCCATACGCCCACATTGAACCCAGACGGGTCATCCTTCCGGCAGGACGTTCACCCGCCAGCGCCACGGCCGTCGCGATCCGCGCCTTCGCGCGGTCCAGTTCCGCCTGATCCAGCGAATCGCCCAGGTGGTTCAGCTCCACCAGGAGCTTCGCCTTCACCTCCGGCATGGCTTCACGCTCGCACGCGGCGATCACCAGGTACTCCCCCACGCCGTCACGACCTTCGAAGCTGCAGGTCGCCTCCTCCGCCAGGCCGGTCTCCACCAGGCTCCAGTAGAAACGGCTGCCCTCCGCGTCTCCCACGATCTGCGCCACCAGGCTGGCCGCATATCGGCGCGCATCGTTCAGGGCGGGAGCGGGCATGAGCATGCCCATGTAGCCACGGGTCAGGTTGGGCAGCGTCCAGGCATGGTCCCCTGCATGGGGCGTGAAGGTTCCATGATCCCGGCCGGGCGTTCCCCGCGGCCATTGTCCGCACACGGTTCGTGCATGCTCCACCAGGGCGTCGAAGTCCACGCGACCGGCCACCGCCAGCGCCATGGTGTCGGAGGCGTACCGATGGTGGAAATAGCGATCCATCTGCTCCCGCTGCAGCGCCGAGATGCTCTCCTTCGTGCCCAGCACGCGATGTCCAAGAGGGTGAGTGCCGTAGTAGCGCTCCAGCATGCGTTCATAGAGCGCCATGAACGGGTTGTCCTCGTACATCGCGATCTCTTCCAGGATGACGCCCTTCTCCTCGTCGAAGTCGGCCTGCCGAAGCGCCGGCCGCAGGATGTCCGCCAACATCTCCACCGCGGCGGGCAGATGCTCGGGAAGCACGTGGGCATGGAAGCAGGTCATCTCGCTGCTGGTGAAGGCGTTGTGGCTGGCGCCGATCCGGTCGAAGTCCTCGTTCACCTGCAGCGCACCACGCTTCTCCGATCCCTTGAACATCATGTGCTCCAGGAAGTGGCTCACACCCATCACGGTGGTGGGCTCGTCCCTGGCGCCGGTGCGCACGAAGAATCCGGCCGCAGCCGTGTGGGCGGCTGGATCGATCTCCGCGAGGATCTGAAGGCCGTTGGGAAGCGTGGAGGACCGGAAGGTGACGGCCATGCGGCGATTCTACGCCGGTCCGGACTCCTTATCGGATCCTTCCGTTCGGCGTGGTCCGCCCCAAATCCATGGATTGCCTGGCAATTTTCCCACATGTCCCTGCACGAGCCGCGCAGGAAAGACATGGGTACATCCGTCATGGACTTCATCGGCATTCCCAACAGCATGCACCTGGGCGGCGCCTCCAGGGACCGCCTGAAGACCACCTCGGACCGTCGCGACTCCGCTCGCCACACGGCTGCTGGAGACGTGCTCTTCATCTGGCACCACGAACACGAGGCGCCGCAGAGCTATCCCGCGCTCGACATCAGCGAGCACGGCGCCCGCATCGAGGTCGGATGCATGATGCCCGAGGGCATGACCGGCATCGCCGTGGCTCACCGACCTTCCGGAACGCGCATCGACCGGCCCGCCATGGTCGTGTGGTGCCGCGCCGTGCGTGACGACCGGGGCATTCTCCGTCACTACGAGGCGGGCATCCGCTTCTTCTGATCCATCACCGACTAGACGGCCCAGTCCGATCTGGGCATCCGGGCGCCTCGCCTCGCTGCGGGCCGACCCTTCGCCACAGGAAGGGTGCCGAAGAGCCATGCCATGGTCGCCGGTTCGTCGCCCAGCACGTGACGAAGATGTGCCGCCAGCAGCCTGTTGGCTCGCTGGGTGGACTCCAGCTCGCCTTCGACCGCTTCGCCCACAGCCACGGCTCGCAGAACCTGCAGCGTGGCCTGTCGGACCTTCCAGGGTCCCTCCCGGTCGCCATCCACCACCAGACGGCCCTCCAGCGGATCGAAGGCCACTTCCTTGCCGGCGTCGGTGGGTGGCTGCAGGTCGGGCTGCCATCCGGTCTCCTCAAGAAGACACCATTGAAAACGGAGCATGGACGCGTCGATGCCCATGCCGGACCCCAGGGATCTCAGGAGCACCATGGTGCGATCGAAGAGATCAGGATGTGGGTCGAGCAGCGGCAGCATGCGACCAAGCACGTCGGCCACGTACCAGCCTGCTCGGTTCGCGTGCAGATCTTCACGAAGACGGGGAAAGATCTCCTGAGCATCCCACTCCGTGAGCGTGCTCAACTCTCCGTCCCGCTTGAGGATCACACCCACCTCGCCGCGGGTGAGCAGGTCGATGCCTCCACTGAAGCGACCTCGCTCCCGACGAGCTCCCTTGGCCAGGCCACGGAAACAGCCCAGGCTGCGGCCGAAGATTCCGACCGTCTGGCTGGTCTCGGACCAGTCCCAGTGCCGGATGCAGATCGCCTGATCGTGTTGTGTGGGCACGGGGCCATGCTAGGGGCCCCGATCGAACGGCCTGTCACGCCTGGCCGTGAGCCGCTTCCACACGGTTGCGGCCCGATCCCTTGGCCCGCTGCAGCGCCCTGTCGGCGAGCACCACCAGATCCTCCATGCTGGACTTGGGTCCGAGCATCTGGAGATCGGCCACGCCAAAGCTCCCCGTGATGATCAGGTCCGGATGACCGGGCCAGGTCTCGGCCTCCAACGACTGTCGATATCGCTCCGCGACCTCGAGGGCCCTGGGCAGTGGCGTGCTGGGCAGGATCACCGTGAACTCCTCGCCACCGTACCTGCACACGATGTCGCTGCCACGACCTCCCGAGAGAATCCGGGCCAGGCGGCTCAGCACCGCGTCCCCAAAGGGATGGCCGTAGTGGTCGTTGAGCCGCTTGAAGCGGTCGATGTCGCACATGATCAGGGACAGCGACCGGCCGTGCCGAAGTCCCTCGGTGAATTCCTGATGCAGTCGCTGATCCAGGTAGCGGCGGTTCCACAGGCCGGTCAGCCCGTCGATCTGGGCCTTCTGTTCCAGCATGCCCATCAGGTACTTGATCCGGAGCGCCACCTTGATGCGGGCCTTCAGTTCCACCA
>CAIOTP010000106.1 GCA_903861235.1 uncultured bacterium
CGTGGATCTGGCTGCCCATGTGGCAGTGCAGCAGCTGCAGGCAGTCCTCCATGCCGCGGGCGCGCAGGTACTCGAGCACCTCGAGCACCTCGCTGTAGCTGAGGCCGAACTTGGCCTTCGCGCCGCTGGAGTGGCGCCAACGGCCGGCACCCGGCGTGCTCAGGTTCACGCGCACGCCGATGCGCGGGCGGATCTGGAACTTCTCGCCGAGCTCCACGATGAGCTTGAGTTCAGCCAGGTTCTCGATGACCGGAATGATGGTGCGGCCGAGCTTGGCGGCCAGCGTGGTGAACTCGATGTAGCGGGCTTCCTTGAAGCCGTTGCAGATGATCAGCCGCTCGGGCGTGTCGCTGGTCATGCCCAGCACCGCCAGCAGCTCGGGCTTGCTGCCCACCTCCAGGCCGAAGCCCAGCGGCGAACCGTACTGACGGATCTCCTCGACCACGCGGCGCTGCTGGTTCACCTTCACGGGGAACACGCCGACGTACTCGCCCTTGTAGCCGTTCTCCTTGATGGCCGTGTGGAAGGCCTCGTGCATGTCCTTCAGCCGCCGCTCGAGCAGGTCGCTGAAGTGCACCAGCACCGGGGTGCTCAGGCCGCGCTCACGCAGGCCCTCCACCACCTCCATGAGGTCGATCTCCAGGCCCGGCACCTTGGCCGGTCGGACCACCACGTTGCCCTTGCCGTTGGCGTCGAAGAAGCCCTTGCCCCAGAGGCGGATGTTGTAGAGATCGACCGAGTCCTCGACCGTCCATCCCGGCTCGAGGCCCGTCACGCCGGCACGCGACCGCAGCGGCGGCTGCGCGGAGGGAGAGGGCGAATTGGGGACGGACGGGATGGCGTGCTGTGTCAACTCGGCTGTGCTCCTGGCTGCCCGACTCGGGCGTTGTGCCATTGGTGAAGCGTGGAATATACGCCGACGGCGCCGGAAGTCGAAGGGAAAGTTCAGGAAATCAGCGCTTCGCCGACGCGCCGCCGCCTTCGGACATGCCGCGCAGGCTCCGGGCGATGCTCGTCTCGTGCAGCCGCATGCTCAGGCGGTCGAGCGCTTCCTTGGCCTGATGGAACGCGTCGGCGTCGGTGCGGGCCGGATCACGTTCGGCGGCCTCGCACAGGCCCTTCAGGCGGGTCATGCAGGCTTCCAGCTCCTCCCGGTAGGCAGGGTCCAGAGCTTCACCGGTGCGGTCGAGGGCCTCGCCGATCCACTTCAGGTCCAACCGGGCGTTCACCGCCAGGTCCACCACCCGGTGCAGGTGCATGTCCTCGCGGGCGTGGGCGAAGGCCTCGCGCTCGAGCCGCTCGACCTCGGCGGTGGTCAGACCGTGGCTGGGGACCACCTGGAGACTGGCCCGGCGACCGCTGCGACGCTCGGCCGCGCTGACCGTGAGCACCCCGTTGGCGTCCACGGCGAACTCCACCTCCAGCTGCGGAATGCCCGCAGGCATGGGTGGCAGGCCCTTCAGTTCGAAGCGGCCGACGCTGCGGCAGTCGGCCACCATCTCCCTCTCCCCCTGCAGCACATGGATCACGATGCCGGTCTGGTTGTCCGCGCTGGTGGTGAAGGTCTCCTTGGCACGGGTGGGGATGGCGGTGTTCCGCATGACCAGCTTCGCCACCGCTCCGCCGCGCGTCTCCATGCCCAGGCTGAGCGGGATCACGTCCAGCAGCAGGTCCCGGCGGCCGCCCATGAGAATGTGGGCCTGCACCGCGGCGCCCAGGGCCACCACCTGGTCGGGATCGAGCGCCGTGTAGGGATCCAGACCGGTGAAATCCCGCACCGCCGCCCGGACCAGCGGCATGCGCGTGCTGCCGCCGACCATGATCACGCGGTCCAGCGCGGGCCGGCCTGCATCGGTCATGGCGGCACGGAACTTCTCCAGCGTCCGGTCCACCAGCGGTCGAGCCATGGCTTCCAGTTCGGACCTGCTCAGCGTGCAGCGGAGCCGACGCCCCTGCCCCATGTCGATCTCCAGAGGCGCGGACTCGCGATCGCTCAAGGCGATCTTGGCCTGCTCGGCGAAGGCGCGGAAGAGCTGTCGGACCGAGGGCGAGAGTTGCAGGCTTCCGAAGGCCTCCTGTGCTCGGCCCATCAGCCATTCCATGACGAGCAGGTCGATGTCGTCGCCGCCCAGGCGGGTGTCTCCGTTGGTGGCCAGCACCTGGAACAGGTCGCTCGCCTTCTCCTGCTCGTCGGGCTCGATGCGGAGGATGCTGACGTCGAAGGTGCCGCCACCCAGGTCGAACACCGCCACGGTCTCGGGCTTGCGGGCGCGGTTCAAGCCGTAGGCCAGCGCCGCGGCGGTGGGCTCGTTCACGATGCGTTCCGCCAGCAGTCCGGCCAGACGGGCGGCGTCGCGCGTGGCCTGCCGCTGGGCGTCGTCGAAGTAGGCGGGCACGGTGATCACCGCACGTCGAACGGAGTGCCCCAGCGCCGTCTCGGCGGTTCGACGCAGCGCGTCGAGCACCAGCGCCGCCACCTCCTGCGGCGTGACGGTGCGACCCTCGACCTGGAAGGCGGCCAAGCCCCGGGGACCGGGCACCAGTTGACCACCGAAGCCCTCGGCCAGGCGAAGACTCTCGGCATGGCTGCGGCCCATGAATCGCTTGCTGCTGGAAATGGTCTGCAGCGGGAACTCGACCGCATGCTCGCGGGCTTCGTGGCCCACCACAGGGTCGCCACCCTGCAGGAACCGCACCACGCTGGGCAGCAACGCACGGCCCTGCGCGTCCGCCAGCACGCGGGGGCCGGAAGCATCGCACACCGCCACCAGCGAATGGGTGGTGCCCAGGTCGATGCCGACGATGGTGTCGCCGCTCACGGGGGCGATCGTAGCCGCGCCAGCCTCGTCAGCCGCCGATCGTCGGCGTCGCCGGATCGCCGCCCGCCGGCTTCACCTGCTCCGTCGCGGGCCTCGGGCCCTCCGTCGCGCGGGGAAGCTTGTCGAGCACGCGCTCGTGCCGCTGCGCCAGCACGGGCTTGAGAATGGCCACGAAAACGTCCACCTGGGGCTGCGGCCCGCGCAGGGTGAACTTGCGTTCCACGCCGCCTCTGGCCTGCAGACTCACGTCGGTCAGGGGCTCCTCGCCCTTGGGTCCCAGATCCTCCGGCTTGGCCTGCGTCCACGGGCACTCCGCCATGGCGTGGCGATACTTCTCCGCCGCCTCGGGCGTGAGCGGGAAGCGATGCTTCACCTCGCCGTTCACCGCGTCCATGCCACCGGCGTAACCCGCGTAGCCGCGGTAGTCGACCTCGTAGAGCTCGTACTGGCTGGTGCTGGGCTTGCGGATCACCATGCGAAGCGACCAGCCACCGTTGTCGGCCACCACGCGCTGGGTCGGTGCGGAAGCACGGTCGGCGGCGCACGCCACCAGCGCCACGCAGGCCAGCAGACCGATCAGGCGCCGGGCTTCCTGAACCATGCGTAGGGATCCGGACCGAAGTCGTAGCGGATGGGCGTGCCGCGGTCCGACGGCAGCTCTCGAAGGAAGGCGGCTTCGGCCATGGCCTTGACCCAGGTGGCGGTGGCCTCGTCGGGCCCGTCCTTGGCCGGGAAGCGGCGGACGAAGGTCCACCGCGACTGCCCCGCGCTGAAGGTCATCAGGTAGACCAGCTCGCCCTCGTCCGCCTCCACCAGTTCGGGATTGCCGTCGAAGTCGGCGAGTTCGGGCGAAGCGAAGCCCAGCGATCGGGCCAGGTCCCACATCTGCCGGACCTGCTTCTGATAGAGCGTGCGTGCAAGGCCCGGGCGGGTGCGCGCGTTCACGGTGGGCCCCAGGTCCGCCAGCACCGTGCCGTCGGCGAACAGGATCATCTTGCCCTGCCGCATCCACGGCTCGCGACGATCCTGGCCGCCGGGACCCGCCAGCACCGTGACGTCGGCGCACAGGTCGTTGGGCGTGGCCAGCGGATCCTCCGGCGGCGCGGCGCAACCCCACGCCAGCAGGACCAGGAGGATCGACAGCATCGACCGCATGCGGCGGGCAGGCTACCACGCTCGGCGCAGCCCCCGCTACGCTTCAGCCGCCATGCGAACAAGCGTGCGCTGGATCAACGACTACCTCGACCGCCCGGCCGACGCCGAGGAGCAGGCGGCGGCGCTGACCGCGGCCGGCTTCAACTTCGACGGC
>CAIOTP010000107.1 GCA_903861235.1 uncultured bacterium
CCTCGCCGAACCGGTCCTGCAGGAAACGGCTCACCGGCATGAAGGTGGTGTCCGCACCGTCCCCGATCATGCGTCGATCGATGTGCATCATGACCCGGTCGAAGAGATTGGGGCTTCGGCGCAGGACATGGCGCACCCAGAAGGCGTGCGGCGCGCCGTGCGTGCTGAACACGTCCGCCCGGAAGGTGGGCCAGTGCGCATGCACCAGGTCGAACCCGCCGCGGGCCACCCTTCGCTGCGCCATGGTGGTGAAGAACCATGGGCGCAGGAAGCGCGGAAACTTGATCCGTGGCACACGATGGAAGGTGATGTCCGAACGATCGCTTCGCCAGCGATGGGCGAAGACGTGGAACTGATACCGCCCGGTCGCGGCCAGCCGCTCGGTCACCTCCTGCACGAAGCGTTCACTGCCGCCCGCGGTGCCGTAGCCCTCGGCGATGACCGCGATCCGTGGCCTGGCTCCGCCGTTCATGCCGGGGCTCCCGCACCGAAGCCACGGACCCCCATGAGCTGGAACACCCTCCTGAAGCGGGCGTCCCAGGTGTGCTCCGCCATGGCACGGGCACGGCCGGCTTCCCGGATCCGCTCGGCCTGATCGGGATGCTGCAGCACCCAGCGCACACGATCGACCAGCTCGTCCTCGTCGCGCCAGGTGAGGATCTCCTGACCCAGGCGATAGAACGGGGCCAGCTCGTCGTGGTGCTCCACCAGGTAGAGGCCGCCGCTCATGGGCACCTCGAAATCGCGGCCCTTCAGGCAGTGACTGCCCGCATGACCGAGCACGCCGCTGAAACCCAGCGTGACGCGGCTTCGGTTCCAGATCCGGACCATCTCCTGCAGCGGCACGCGTCCGTTGGGCCAGCCGGGTCCGAACGCCTGCACCGCCAGACCGGCCCTTCGAAGCGCCTCGATGAAGCGGGGCCGCGGCTCGTAGCACTGGCCCACGAACGACACGTCGATGTCGCGCTCCACCGCCACGGGCGCGTGCACGGAGGGGTTGGCCCCTTCGGGCAGGTACAGCGGCGTGGCGCCCTCCACCAGGTACTTGGGCAGCGCGTCCGCGGTGCTGGTCCAGCAGAGATCGAAGTGCCGCGCGATGTCGCGCACCCCATGGGCTCGTCCGCTCCGGATCCGGCCCACGAACCATTCCTTGTCGTTGAGCGACAGGTTCACCATGGGCGCGCCAAGTCCGCGCAGTCGTTCGAGCAGCGGCACGGTGACATGCTCGCCCGAGACGTACGCGAAGACGGCGTCGATGGGGCTCTGCGCATGTGCCGCGGACGCCCTCGCCATGACCCCTTCCAGCACCGCCCGGTCGAACGCCGCGGTTCGGGGCGCATGCCCCCGTGTGATCGCCGGATCCAGGTAGTCCACATGCGTGCATCGGCCCATGCGACGAAGCGTGTCGCCGAGCGAATCCTCCTCCCAGCCGTGGTCGCGGTAGATGGCCAGCACATGCGGCGGACCGGCATGATCTCGTGGCGGGCCGACGCGCCGTTCGAGGCACGCCCGACGAATCCCGGCGGCATCAGGCACCGCCAGGCGGCGCTCCAGGAACCGCTTTCGATACCGCTCGCTCTCCCGGCGAAGCCGCCGCTCCGCACGCCAGGCGCGCAACCGCCGTCGGAGGGCTCGAAACGGTCCGCTCATGCGGCGTGCGTGAACAGGCGGGGGCCGTTGGACTTGGCTTCGAGGTCGTTCATGGCGTTCACGATGTGGCCGGAATCGATCGCGGGCCGGCCCGTGACTCGGGAGACCTCCTCGCAGACTTCGAGTGCGCCGATGCCCGCGCCCACCATCCACAGATCCACGGCAGGATCGAGCGAAGCCAGCAGCGACTCCCTCATGCGACCCCACCCCGTGGCCACGAAACGGTCGCTGATCGGCACATGCACCACGCGGGGTCGGCTGCCCCTGCGCTCGAACCAGGCACGGCAGGCCTCGGCACGGAAGTCCGAGTTGATCACCCCCACCGTGCGACCGTCGACCGCTTGCGCAAATTCGGGACCCGACAGGTAGGCGTAGACCGCGTAGAAGGGCGCGTAGTTCCCGGGCTGCAGGCGCACCCCCTCCGCCGCCGTCATGTCCAGGAAGCGGAGCGCCTGGTCGTCGCTCTTGGGCCTCTTCCAGAACCGGCGCCACGAGCGGCGACCCACCTTCACGTTGCCCGGGAATACCAGCGGCGCCAGCAGTCCGGACGCCGCCACCTGCCGCATGGCCCGGAAGTGGGCCGGGAAGGCGGCCCGGATCGCCTTGGGCGACTCCGCCTGCTGGTACAGGCCGTTGCACTTCATGGACTGCATGTAGAAGAGGTACTCGCCGTCCGCGAACCGGACCACGGGCAGGGCCCGGGATCCGATCGCAGCGGTGACCGCCCGTGAGATGGCCTCCACCGCCGAATCACCCGTCGGGGCGGCCGGCGAGACCAGGCACCGCTCCTGCTCGCGGAGCACCGGATCGTTGATCTCGAACACGGGCTCGTTGTCGATGCCCCGCATGCGGAGCATCTCGAAGCGGAAGCCGACGTGGGTCATCAATCGCGCAAGTTCGCTCCGATCCGGGTACGGAGAGCCGTCAAGCGCTGCCATGTTCGGAACCTACCACGGCGTGCCGACTCAAATGCCCGCATGAGCGGGGTTGTCCCGGACGCCGACCAGAATGTCGTGCTCGATCCACCAGCGAAAGCCCATGACACGACATCGGTCCACCACGTGATCGAGGGACGGATAGTGCGCAAAATCCGGGACCGTTGGATCGAGGCATCGAATGTCGTCGATCAGCAGGACGGTACGGTCCTGGTTCCGAAGATGGCGATCGATCGCCGCCAGCTCGTGCACCAGTGGACAATCCGTATTTCCACGGAACGTCTCGCCTCCGGACCAGTGACCATCCAGCCAGAAGGTGACGGGGCCGCGCAGCGAAGGCAGGAGCCGCGGCAGGACGTCCTCCGATGTGCCTGCATGCACGGTGACGCGAGGATTGTGGCGGAACCGCTCGACCGCTCGCCGATGGAGCTCGACGGCAGGCTCGATGGTGTGGACCATGCCGCCCGCCGCCGCGAGCATGGCGGTGGTTTCGCCCAGATAGGTGCCTGTCTCCACCCAGGTCCCGGCCGGCATCCCGCACCGGCGAAGCACCGATCGCTTCACATGCGGTGGCGAGGGTGGCGCAAAGCCACGCCCATGCCACTCCCGCATGGCGCGCCATCGATGACGCAGCTCCCTGAATCCGGGCCGGGGCTCGAGAAATTCCGTGGGCCGAGGTGTCAATCGCTCCTCACTCCACCGTCACGCTCTTGGCCAGGTTGCGCGGCTTGTCCACGTCCTTGCCTCGCATGACCGCAGCGTGATAGGCCAGCAGCTGCAGCGGCACCACGCTGACCAGGGGCTGGAGCAGCTCGGGCACGTCCGGCACGTAGAAGACGTCTTCCGCAAGGTTGCGGATGTGGTCGTCGCCTTCCGTGGCCACCGCGATCACGTGGCCGCCGCGACTGCGGACCTCCTCGATGTTGCTCAGGACCTTCTCGTACTGGCTGTTGCGGGTGGCCACGAAGACCACGGGCATGCCCTTGTCGATCAGGGCGATCGGGCCGTGCTTCATCTCGGCCGCGGGCATGCCCTCGGCGTGGATGTAGGAGATTTCCTTGAGCTTGAGCGCACCCTCGAGGGCCACGGGGTAGTTCACGCCGCGCCCGAGGAAGAGCCAGTTCTCGCGCTCGATGTACTTGGCCGTCGCCGTGCGGATGTGGTCGTTGAGCGCCAGTACGCGCTCGATCTTCTCGGGGATCGCCTCCATCTCGCGCAGGAGGTGCCCGACCATGTCCGGGCTGAGGAAGCGGCGGCGACCGATGAAGGTCGCCAGCATCGCGGCCACCATGACCTGGCCGGTGAAGGCCTTCGTGCTCGCCACGCCGATCTCGGGACCCACGCGCAGGTAGACGCCCGCATCGGTCTCGCGCGAGATGCTCGAGCCGACGACGTTGACGATGCCCAGCGCAGTGGCGCCGCGGCTCTTGGCCTCCTGGAGCGCGGCAAGCGTGTC
>CAIOTP010000108.1 GCA_903861235.1 uncultured bacterium
GGCCGCGTCTCGCCGCAGCCGTTCCGGCCTCCGGGTGTAGATGCTCACCGAGAGCCTGTGCGGCACACGAGCGTGCAGCGCCGACATCTCGCTCAAGCCGTCCACCGGCACCACGGCCAGCACCGGTCCGAAGTGGGCGCCGTCGAAGAGCTCGGCTTGCGCCGGGCAGTCCGCCACCACCAGCGGCCGGATCCAGCCGTCTCGCGCGGGCTCCAGGATGCCGCTCAGGCTCCGACCACCGCGCTGCACCGCCGACGACGCCAGAGCATGGCAACGCACGGCTTCCTCGGCGGACACCAGACGGACCGGTCTCGCTCCCGCCGCCAACGGCGCCAGCGCGTCGAGGAACGCGCGGTACACGGAGCGATCCACCAGCGCCCGCCGCGGCGCCATGCAGGTCTGTCCGGCGTTCATGGTGACCGCCAACCAGAGCCGTGCCGCCGTCCTGCCCGGATCGGCGTCCGCCAGCACCAGCGCCGTGTCGGCCCCGCTCAGTTCCAGCACCGAAGGGGTCAGGCTCCGCGCCGCGGCCATGGCCACACGCTCGCCCGTGGCCGAGCCGCCGGTGAACACGATCTTGTCGAAGTCCCCTTCCATGACCAGCCGCTCGCCCTCGGCCCGCGAGGCCTCCGCCAGGGTGAGCCAGTCGGCGGGCAGTCCGCAGGAGGCCGCCAGGCGCATCAGCAGGAGCTGCGACCGGGGCGAACGCTCCGATGGTTTCACCGTGACCCTGTTGCCCGCTGTAACAGCCTGGACCAGCTGAACCCCCAGCAGACCCACCGGGTAGTTCCAGGTCGCGACGATGAGCACGCGCCCCAGCGGCGCGCGACCGACCTTCACGCGGCGCCCCATCAGCCAGGCGGGTCGACCCGGTGCGACACGGTTGCGAAGGATCCGCCATGCCCGACGCTCGTGCCACCGGATCGCGGCCAGCAGCGGCAGCACCTCGCTGACGTAGGCCTCGCCCTGGGGCTTGCCGATTTCCTCGGAGATCACGCGGGCCAGCTCCAGCCCCGACGCGGCCACCGAGCGGCGGAACCGACGAAGCCAGGCCCTGCGTTGCGACCAGCCGAGCCAGCCCGCGGCGTTCGAGGCAGCGGGCTGGGTGGCGGATTCGGGCATGAGGTCTCCGGTGGCGGTTCGGATGGCGGGAAGGGGCGGATTCACGCTCGAATCCGGGTCCGCCGAACCTGCGAAACTACACGCATGATCGCCAGCGAGCGCGCCTCCCGCCAGGTCTCCGATGTCGCCATCGTCGGTGCGGGTCCCGGAGGGCTTGCCGCGGCCATCCTCCTCGCCGCGAGCGGCGCCTCCGTGGACGTCTACGAACGCCAGCCGCAGGTCGGCGGCCGCACCCGCCGGCTCTCCCTCGGTGATCACCACTTCGACGTGGGGCCCACCTTCTTCATGATGCCCTACGTGCTCGACGAGATCCTGGCCGCCGCCGGCCGGAAGCTCTCCGACCGCGTGGAGATGACCCGACTGGATCCCATGTACCGGCTGCTGCTCGGCCAGCCCGAGGGGGATCCCATCACGCTCGACACCACGCAGGACCTGGCGCTCATGGCGCGCCGCATCTCGACCATCCAGCCGGAGGACGGCGCCGCGTTCGAGCGGTTCATCGCCGACAACCGCCGCAAGCTGGCGGCCATGACGCCCTTGCTCCGCCGTCCCATCCGCAGCGTGCTCGACCTGGTGTCCCGCGACGCCCTGAGGGCCGGCCCCCATCTTCGACCCTGGCAGAGCCTCTACGACCACCTGAAGGGGTACTTCCGCCACCCCTCCGTGCGGCTGTCCATGAGCTTCCAGTGCAAGTACCTGGGCATGAGTCCCTACGAGTGCCCCGAGCTCTTCAGCATCCTGCCCTTCATCGAGTACGAGTACGGCATCTGGCATCCCACGGGCGGCTGCAACGCGCTCATGCGGGCCATGGCCGACATCGCCGAGGAGCTCGGCGTGCGTTTCCATCTGGGGCGTGCCGTGGAGAAGGTCGAATTCGAGGGCCGCCGTGCCGTCGGCGTGCATGTGGACGGCTCGCTGCACCGCCACGCCCATGTGGTGGTCAACGCCGACGCGGCCCACGCGTTGCGCACGCTCGTGCCCGCCTCGCTGCGACCCACCTGGAGCGACGACCGCCTGGATCGCTGCCGCTACAGCTGCAGCACCTCCATGCTCTATCTGGGCGTGGAAGGCGAGGTGGACCTGCCCCATCACACCATCTACGTGAGCCGGCAGTACGAGCAGAACCTGGCCGACATCGCCCGCCACGGCACGCTCAGCCAGGATCCTTCCATGTACGTGTGCAATCCGGTGCCCGTGGATCCGTCCATGGCGCCCCGAGGCACCAGTTCGCTCTACGTGCTGGTCCCCACTCCCAATGTCCAGCCAGGCTTCAGCAAGGTGGACTGGGCGGCGCAGGCGCCGGGCTTGCGGGAGCAGGCGCTCGACCAGCTGGAATCGGTCTTCGGCATCCGCGGCATCCGCGGCCGGATCCGCGCGGAGCGAACCGTGACACCCCTGGATTGGAAGGCCGAGGGAATCCAGTTCGGCGCCACCTTCAACCTGGCGCACAACCTGGGTCAGATGCTCCACCGCCGACCCCACCACCAGCTGCAGGATGTGGACGGCATGTGGCTGGTGGGCGGCGGAACCCACCCCGGCTCGGGCCTGCCGGTCATCTTCCTGTCGGCACAGATCACCGCCCGTCTGCTCTGCGGCCGGCTCGGGCTGCCATGCGCGCTCGACCAGGCGCCGCCATCTGCGGCGCGTTCGGCTAGCCTCCGCGGGTGGACATCACCTACGGCGACTACCTGAAGATTCCGCAGCTCCTGGCCCTGCAGCAGCCCGTGGGCACGCCGCGGGAGCACGACGAGACGCTCTTCATCGTCATCCACCAGGTCTACGAGTTGTGGTTCAAGCAGCAGCTCCACGAGGGGGACCATCTGGGCGAGCTGATCGAGCGGGCCGACTGGGACCATGCGCACGCCACGCTGCATCGCATGCTGAAGATCCTCAAGACCATGGTCTCGCAGATCGACGTGCTCGAGACCATGACGCCGGTGTCCTTCCTGCAGTTCCGGGAGTTCCTGCAGAGCGCCAGCGGCTTCCAGAGCTGGCAGTTCCGCGCCTTCGAGATGATGCTCGGCGCCAAGGAGCCGCGCGCCGTGGCTCGGTATCCCGAAGGCTCCGCGGAGCGGCGGGAACTGGAGCGTCGCCTGAAGGCCCCGTCCCTCTGGCTTCGTTTCGCCCGGGGCATGGCCGTGGCCGGCCTGCCGGTCCCCGCCACCACCCTGAATCGCGATCCCGCCCTGTCGACCGAGCCCGATCCGGCGATGCAGCAGCTGCTGCTCAAGGTGTATCACGCGGAGGGACCGGTGCATCACTTCTGCGAGTCGCTGGTCGACCTGGACGAAGGCGTGCAGGAGTGGCGCTATCGCCATGTGAAGATGGTCGAACGGACCATCGGCGCCCGACAGGGCACGGGCGGATCCGCCGGCGTGAACTACCTCAAGTCCACGCTGTTTCGACCGCTCTTCCCGGATCTCTGGGAGATCCGCAGCGACCTCTGATCACCGCATGCCGGTGCCCACGGCACCGATCACGCGGATGCTGCCGTTCTCCATGTCCCAGATCGCGCTCTCGGCCCGCAGGGGGATGGGCTGGGCGCCTCGCCCCTTCTGCAGGACCGTGATCACCCGGCCTGGCCGGGCCACCAGAGAAGCCATCCTGGTGTGCAGGTCGTAGTCGAAGCGATCGCACTCCACATCGGTCTCCGGGCTGCGGACCAGCACCCGACCGTCCGCGACCACCTTCTGGAGCTTCACCGCACCTCCCAGGTCGGCAGGCTGAGCCTGGTCCTTGGCCGCGGCAGCCGGTCCCCCGTCCCGCCGTTCGACCACCGCTTCCATGGCGTCGCTGGTGATGGTCAGGGTGTCCTGCTCGCGCAGTCCCGCATGCACCAGCTCCGCCTGGTCCGCCATGGTGATGCGATAGGTGGCGGGATCGTCCAGTCTCCGGATCGCCAGGGCCTGGCCCCAGCGGAAACGCGTGGTGCCGCGCCCGTCGAAGAGCGACGGCGGCCCCGACTTCACCCCCTCGTCGTCACGGTCGAAGATCAGCAGCGTTCCTGGCGTGGGCACGTCCGCCTCGCCCGTGGCCACGTCGTGCGTCACGTCCTCCGCCACCAGACGGAGCAGGCGAGGCTCGTCGCTCCGATCGTCGCAGCCCCACTGACGGCTCTCCAGCCGGACGCCGCCCGTGGCCCGGACCCGGCGAAGGCTGCTCGCCTCACCGCTGGCGTCGCCGCCTTCGGGTCTGACCATCCACAGCAGCACTTCCTGCGCCTGAAGGTCGTCGCGCTCGCGGACCTCGCGGCTGGCGGTCGCTTCCACGCCGCCCGAGAGCTGCAGCACGGAGGCCGAGGGGTCGATCCGCCGATAGGTGAGGCCGTCGCGCCAGGTCGTCTCCATCTGGGGCGTCCCGGTCATCACCGGTCGATCCAGACGCCTGGGGGCGTCGTCCGCCAGCGAGGCCAGGTAGTAGCGGCAGCGTCCGGGTCCCGGCGCCAGACCGTTGCCCGAACCCTCGTCCATCTGCACCTCGGCCATGCCGTCGGCCACCGCATTGCCCCGCACCAGCAGCAGGTCGGGCCCCCGCAACGTCACGCTCTTCTTGGCAGGATCGGCGTCCATGGCGGCGGCCCAGATCCGGACATCGCGGCTCACGAGCGCCTGCACGGCGCCGCGCGTACGGACCTGGTCCAGGTCCGCACGCTCGCCGCCATCCACCGGCACGAACGTGCACTCCATGGCCTCGGTCCACAGACGCTGATCGCGCTGCAGCGCCTCCACCTGTCCGTCCGCCAGCAGCTGCACCGGTCGCGACCCGCCATCCGGCTGCGGCTCCAGCTTCAGCTCGACGCGCTGTCCCGCCAGACTCGAGCCCTCCGGCACGCGCGTCGCCCGGGCGTTCCCTTCGGCCAGGATCCGCGTCACCGCGTCGCGGGCCCCCTGGGGACGACAGTCCACCACCAGCCTGCCCGCGTCCAGACGGACCTCGCCGGCGTCGGCCATCACCTCGCCGCGGAAGTCGGCCTGCCGGAGCCGCGATTGCTCGGCACCCGGCTCGAACGCCAGGGAGACGCCTTCACGCCAGGTCATGTGCACGGTGCGTTCCGATCCGGGAATGCTCTCCGACGGCTGCACCGCCTGACCGCTGGCCACCGCCGCGGGCGCCCGCCCCACCGCCTCCACGGCGGCACCATCCGCCTTGCCCAGCCGCATGCGTCCCGCACCCTCGATGCGCCCTGCTCCGGTGCGGCGGTCCATCTCCATGCCGTCGGCCTGAAGATCGAGCCGTGGACTCTGCAGTCGGAACGGCTGCCCGGGCGCGCCGTTCACCCGAAGCAGTTCACGACCCGTCTCGTACCGAAGCAGACCGCCCACGATCTTCGCCTCGCTCGCCTCGTCGTCCAGACGCACTTCGCGGCCATCCACCTCCACGCGCACATCGTCGCGACTGCCCAGCGCGTCCGCGGCGTCCGTGGTCAGGTTCATGGTCAGACGGCCCTCGTACTGGATCTCGGTCCGCTCCAGATCCGGCGCGACCGCCAGGGCAAGGGCCCCCAGCGCGGGGGCCACGCCCGCGGCCCCCAGACCGGGTGCGACCGCATCCGGGCCGCGGTTCACCTGCGCGCCCAGACCCTCGCCCTGCAGCGTGAACACCGCAGTCAGCCGGTCACCCTCGATGCGCGTGCGACCCTTGGCGGACTGCCGGTCGATCCGCACGTTCCGCTCCAGCACCAGCCGGTACAGGCGAGCGGGCTCCTCGGGCCCGGCCCACGCCTCCGGCTCCGGATCCGCGGATGGCCCTCGCGGACCGTTCGGTGCCGGCGCCGCCCCCTTGGCCTCGGGTCTCCGGGTGACCACGATCGGCGAGAGTGGACGCTCCACGGTCAGCCGTTCGATGGTCCGGCCGTCGGGCAGCAGCAGCATGGTCAGGCCCTCGCCCTCGAACTGCAGTTCCGGCGTGACCACCTTCACCCGTCGATCGCAGCGGATCTCACCCAGACGATTGTCGAAGAGCGCCTCGTCCGCCTCCACCACCATGGCGGGCGCGTCACGCTGCAGGTCGGGCATGCGGCCTTCCGCCCGATACATGCGTATCACCACCGCGCCCTCCAGACGGCCACTCTCGAGCGCCCGATCCGGCACGCGCATGTTGCCACGCTCGCTCCGCATCGTGATCACTCGACCGTCGCGCGGGTAGAAGACCGCTCGCGGCTGCTCCATGCGGAGCCGCTTGTCCCGCTCGGGGTCGATCCGGCTCGCGCTGTACTGCTGCGACAGGCGGCCTTCCTCGTCCGCCACCTGCACCCACGCACCCTGGTCCAGGGCGATCCCCTGCTGGTCGATCGGGCGCGCCGGTCCGGCGCCCTCGCCGGGCTTGAGCGGCTGCGGCATGGGCAGGTCGGCCACATCCACGATGCGCGGACGCGAAGTTCCCGGGGAAGGTGCCGAAGGCCCCAGCCACAGCGCCAGCCCCATCAGGAGCAGTCCCACGGCCGCCGCCAGACCCGTCAGCGCCCAGGTCTTGCGTCGAATGCGGCTCAAGCGTGCCGCTCCACCACGCCCTGCCACTCGCCGGCCGCTCGAAGCAGATGCTCCACCGCCTCGCGCACGGCCCCATGCCCGCCGGCGGAGGCGCTGACCCAGCGCGCCAACGCCTTCACCTCGGGAGCCGCATCGGCCACCGCCATGGGATAGGCCGCTCGGCGCAGCATGGGAAGGTCGGGAATGTCGTCTCCCATGGCCGCCACCGACGAGCGGTCCACGCCCTGGTCCGCAAGGAGCCGATCCACCACCTCGCCCTTCGGGCCACTGGCGCTGACCACCCGCTGGATGCCCAGGTCGGCCAGCCGATGCCGAAGGGAGAGGTCGCCCCGACCGGTGATCACCGCCACCTCCCGGCCGGTGGAGAGCCAGGCCCGAAGACCGAACCCGTCGCGGACCGAGAATCGCTTGAGTTCCGAGCCGTGTCCGTGGACGAACATCCCGCCGTCGGTCAGCGTGCCATCGGCATCCAGCAGAAGCCATCGAATACGGGACGCGTCGGCGGGCTGCGTCATGGGGCGAGTGTATCGCTCGTCCTCTCCGGCGTTACCATCACGCCGTGTCGACGATCGACCTCGGCAGCCCGGTCGCCCTCGCCATGCTGGCCGTCCGAACGGCGATCCATGCGGGCTGCACCGCCGAGGAGGCCCGGCAGATCCTGCGGGACCGCCATCTCGACCACCACCTGTTCTATGTCTACGTGATCGACGACCAGGACCGGCTGTTGGGCCAGGTGTCGGCCCGTCGACTGCTCCTCAGCCGCGGGGACGAGCCCATCACCGTGCTCATGCACCCGTGTCCGGCCACCGTCTCGTTCCACGAGACCGCCGGCCAGGCCTTCGAGACGCTGGCTTCACTGCGTCAGCTGGCCCTGCCGGTGGTGGACGATGGTGGACGGCTGCTGGGCGTGGTGGATGTCACCGCCTGGGCGGCGGACGCCTCGGATCGGCTGGAGGGCTCCCGCCACGAGTTCTTCGGGCGACTGGGGGCGGCGGTCGAGGAGCACCGCATGGGCGGTCCGCTCCGGAGCTTCGTGCTCCGCATGCCCTGGCTGCTCTGCAACATCGCCTCGGGCCTGGCCTGCGCCTTCATCGCGGACGCCCACGCGGATCTCCTCGAGGCCGTGATCGTCCTGGCGGCGTTCATCCCCATGGTGCTGACCGTCTCGGAATCGATCGGCGTGCAGGCGGGCGAGCTCTCGCTCCAGCTGCTGCGAACGGACGCCACGCTGCCCGCCTTCCTGCGCCGTCTGCGTCACGAGGCCGGCACCGCCATCCTGCTGGGCGCCGGCTGCGGCGCGCTGGTGTCCGCCGCTTCGCTGCTCTTCGCCGCGCCCGACGAGCGACGCGCCATCCTGCTCACGCTCCTGCTGAGCGTGGTCGGCGCCATGCTCACGGCCGCCGCGGTGGGCTCCCTGGTGCCGCGTGTGCTGCGCCGCGTGGGGCTCAATCCCAAGTTCGCCTCCGGCCCGGTCACCCTCATGGTGGTCGACGTGGCCAGCACGGTGATCTACCTGGGCATCGGCACCGTGGTGTTCCGCCCGCTGCTCGGCCAGACGGCCGTCAGCCTCGCCACAGGAGCAGCGCCGTGATGTCGTAGGCGGCATGCGCTCCGGCCGCCACGCCGAAGCCCCGCCAGTGATAGAGCACGCCGAACCAGAGGCCACCCACGGCCAGGAAGCCGAACCGCCACCACTCCACCGCTCCCGAGGCGTCCCGCAGCGGGTGGTAGACCGCAAAGAGCAGGGCAGCCGTCGTGGCCGCCCCGACCCAGGTCCAGCCACCTTTCCAGCCACCCACGTCCGCCAGCAGCATGTGGATGCCTCCCATGACGCCCATGCGGAAGACCAGCTCCTCGTAGATGCCGGCGCCGGCCGCCATGGTCAGTCGCGAGAGCGCATCCATGCCGCGCAACGTGGCGTCACCGGATGCGGCCCAGAGCCCGGCACCGAACCGGCTGGCCAGAAGCCCGAGCGGCAGCAGCGGCGCCGCCATGGCCACGCTCTCCGCCGCCAGCCCCGCCACCGTGGACCATCGGAACCTCCAGGGGAAGCGACCGATCACCTGCCACGCCAGCAGCGTGAGCACCAGGCCCGCGGCCGGAAGCGACAGCAGCGGCAGACCCAGATCCTCCGGACGCACGCCCGCCACGCGAAACAGTCCCACCAGGCCGCCATGCGCCTTGTTGGTCATGGCGGCGTCACCCTGGCGAAGCCAGATCGCCAGGCCCACTTCGTACAGCGTCACCAGGGGGAGAAGGAACACCAGCGTCTCCAGAGGGCGACGCGATCGCTCCCAGTAGCTTGGATCTCGGCTCGGGGCACCTCCGCCGCGCCGGGTGCCCCGCGGCGGGGTCACTTCGCGCGGGCCGTCTTGGCCGGCTTCGCCGCGCCACCGCCACCCTGCAGCGTCTTCAACCGGCGAGCCATCATGCTCTTGCGGCGGGCCGCGGTGTTGCGGTGCATGGTGCTGGTCGTGGCCACACGGTCCACCACCGAAGCGGCGTCCCGGTAGGCCTTCTCGGCCGCACCGGCGTCACCCTTGGTGACGGCGGCCAGGAACGCCTTGACGGCGTCCTTCACCTGGCGCTTCCGCCAATTGTTCAGGGCGTTTCGCTTCTTGGTCTGACGGACTCGCTTGGCTGCACTCTTGGTGTTGGGCACGGTGTTCTCCGAAGGGTCGGCAAGTATGCCCGGTGGCGCCGGTTCCGGCAAGTGGCCACTTTGCGTGCCCCCGCACCTTGACGGGGCCGGGAGCCCCGCGGAAACTGTCCCAATGGGCTCTCCGGGAGCCCTTGGAGACCCCTCGCATGGCCACCCGATCCGCCGGAACCGGCGTCCTCATCACCCTGGTCACCTTCGTCATCGCGACGGTGGGCCTGCTTGTCCTGTGCATCGTGCAGTTCTCCGGCTCCGAGAAGGCCCGGACCGAGGCCAAGGACCTCCGGACCAAGCTGGCCCAGCAGACGGAATCCGGCCAGAAGCTCTCCGTCCTGCACGAGGCCATCGCCACCCAGCTCACCGGCGGCGGCGATGCGGCCCTGGATCAGGAGAAGTTCAACACGGCCATGACGGACCTGGGCGTGCCCTCCGGCGGGTCGGTGAAGTCCTACATCGACTCCCTCAAGGGCAAGCTCGCGTCCGCGGAGAAGACCTCCGCGGGACTGCAGCGACAGGTCGACGAGCTCAAGGCCCAGCTTCAGCCTGCCGAGGCCACCGGCGACGGCGAGAAGCCCAGCGAGACGGCCAGCCAGGCTTCCGCATCCATCGCGCAGCTCAACGAAGCCGCCGAGGGCTACCGCCGCGATCTGGAGGCCGTGAAGAAGTCGGCGGACGAGGTCCGCTCGAACTTCGACCAGCGATTCTCGGAATACAAGCAGGAGCGTGACGCGGAGGTGGAGCAGCTCAAGTCCTCCAAGGCCACGCTGGAGACCCGGCTGGCCGAGGCCAACCGCAAGCTCTCGCAGTTCGAGACCCAGCCGTCGGATCCCTCGCTCATGGTCGACGGCAACGTCATTTCCGTGGGCGGCGGCGACGGCACCGTGTTCATCGACCTGGGCCGCTCGCACCGTGTGCAGCCGGGCATGACCTTCGAGGTCTTCGCCACGGCGGACCAGATCCGCACCAGCAGCGAGCAGGGCCTTCGTGGCAAGGCCACGCTGCAGCTCATGAAGGTCGGCGACGACACCAGCACCGCGCGCGTGGTCCGCTCCAGCCCGGGCAAGCCCGTGGTCCGCGGCGACGTGCTCGCCAACGCGGTGTACAGCCCCTCCCAGCGGTTCCGCTTCCTGGTGCACGGCAAGTTCGACCTCGACGGCGACGGACGGGCCACCACCGAGGAGGCCAACGTGATCCGCAACCGGATCCGCGAATGGGGCGGCATTCTGGCGGAGGGCGACCGCGTCACGGGCGACCTGGACTTCGTGGTGATCGGCAGCCGTCCCAAGCGTCCCGGCAAGCCGCTGCCCGACGCCGACGAGGCCGAGCTCAACGCCTTCACGGAAGCGCAGAACGCCTGCGACCTCTACGAGAAGATCGAGCGCGAGGCGACCGAGGCACGCATCCCCGTCCTCAACCTGAACCGCTTCGAGGCCCTCACGGGCATGACCAACTGAGCGCTCGCGCCATGGGCTCGGCCGCCTTGCTCAAGGGCTGGGCTCCCTACGCCGCGCTCCGCATGGCGGCTTCGGCTCTGCACCTCTTCGGCATCCGGCAGAACCTGCGCACCGCCGCAGGCATCGGCCAGCTGTTCGCCAGGCTCGGCCCGCGTCGCGTGGACCGGGCGGTGCGTCATGTGCGATGGGCGTTCCCCGACATGCCCGAGGAGCGGGCTCGAGAACTGGCCGTGGCCAGCGTCCGCCACATGTTCCAGCTGTTCCTGGTGGACAGCGTGGCCGGGCCGCAGATCCTCAACCGGAACGGCTGGCCGGAGCATGTGGCACTCGACGACCTGAAGCCCACCATGCGGCTGCTGCTCAAGGATCGTCCCGCCCTCTTCGTGACCGGGCACATGGGCAACTGGGAATTCCTGGGCCTGGCGCTCAGCACGCTGGGCTTCCGCATGAGCGCGCTCGCCCGACCGCTCGACAACCCCTTCCTCAACGAATGGCTGCTGGGCATGCGGCAGCGACGCGGCCTGGAGGTCCTGACCAAGTGGGGCGCCACCACCGAGGTCCAGCGCGTGATCGAGTCCGGGGGACGCGTGGGGTTCATCGCCGACCAGAACGCGGGCGACGACGGCCTCTTCGTGCCCTTCTTCGGCCGCATGGCCAGCAGCTACAAGAGCATCGGGCTGCTGGCGCTGCGGTACCGCCTGCCCATCGTGGTGGGCGCCGCCATCCGCCAGGGCGAGGACTTGCGCTACCGCATCCTCACCACCGACGTGATCCAGCCCGAGGAATGCGAACGCGCCCCGGATCCGGTCTTCTACGCGACCGCCCGCTTCAACCGCGCCATCGAGGCCTCCGTGCGGATCGATCCCTCGCAATACCTGTGGATCCACCGTCGATGGAAAAGCCGGCCCTCGTGGGAGCGACAGGGCAAGCCCATGCCGGATCGCGTGCGGCGACGGCTGCTGGAATTGCCATGGCTCGACGAGGCGCAGGTGGATGCCCTCGCGACAGCGACCGTGCCCGAAGAGCCCGCACGCGGCGCCGCTTGAAGATCGCTACTCTCCGATCCCATGGCTTCGTCCGAACTCGTCGTGATGTCCCGCCAGAAGGGTGAATCGGGAGCCCTGGCGCCCATCGGCACGCGAGCCGAGATCGAGGCGGCCTTGGCCCTGCTCAACACGGCGCCCGACTCGCCAGGCAGCGACACGCTGCACGGTCCCGGCTTCGAGATGCACTTTCAGACAGGCCAGGATCCCGTGCTGCAGATCCTGGTCTCGCAGACGGACGAGTCGATCTTCCGCAGCACCATCTGGGAGATCGCGAAGCGACTTCACTGGAAGCTGGTCGACCCGGCGTCCGATCTGGCATACGAGCCCTGAACGGGCCCCGATTCAGTCGAGCGTCTCGCTCTCGATGCTCGCCGACTCGCCCTTGAGGCGTTTCTCGGCGTAACGCCGCACCCAGTTCTCCCAGGTCTTGCCCGCGGCCGCGTCCTTGCCGGTGAAGGCCAGGCTGCGGATGCTGGACTCGGCGATCGACCGTCGGGGACCGCCGTCCCGCGGCAGCAGACGCACCTTGCGGGTCTCCGGATCGGCTCCCAGGGAGCGGTCGTACACGAAGCCCTCCAGGCTCTCCCCACCGGCCAGTTCCAGCGTCACATCGCCCCGATAGTCGCGGGCCGCATCCAGGGCCTCGTGGAAATGCGGGTCTCCCGCCTCCACGCGGCGGATCGGGCCCGAATCGGCTGCCTGGGTCGGGGCGTTCACCGGGCCTCCACGGCCTCGGCGATCTCGCCGATCACGGACTCGTCCAACGAGCGGATCAGGGCCTCCAACTGCTGCACGGCACGGTCCAGACCGCTTTGACCGGTGGCCAGGATCATGGGGTCCCCCCGGCCGCCCGCGGATCGCTCCTCCAGGGCCAGGGCCTCCGCCTTGAGCCGCTCCAGAAGGCAGCAGGCATTGCGCAAAGCCCCCAGCCGCTCGTCACCGGGGGCGATGCCGTCGTAGGCCTGAGTGCCGGCCAGGCGAAGCGAGGGAGTCTCCTCCTCAGCCCGCCGAGGCTCCGGCCGGACCAGCGGGTCGCTGGTCAGCCGGGCGTGGGTTCCATCCATGGTGTTCATTCTCCGTGTTCCAAGGTCCAACTGCAACCCGCCCAAGGGTCCGAGAATCCGTTCCCGGGACCGCCCTGACGGCCAAGGCATGCTATCGGCAACTTTCCATCCTCGCGAGCAGCATTCCCCAAGGCCCCGCGCGGGCCTCAGAACGGGAAGGTCACGCCAGCGAAGAGCTGGATCGAATCGCGGCCCGGGTTGTCCTGGCCCGTGTTGGCGTTCGAGATGTGGAACCAGCGCACGCCCGCCATCAGCCGCGCGTCGCCGCCCACATCGAGGGTGCCTCCCACGCCCACACGCGGCGTGAAGTTCACACGCCCGCCGTCGCATGGCACGGGTTCGTTGGTGAAGAGCATGCCGCAGCCCGCGTCGGCGAAGAGCGACCACGTCTCGCGCATCACGAAGTGCCAGCGGAACATCAGCGAGGCGCCGCCGCCGCCCGCATCCGTTCCCGGCTGCAGGATCGCGTCGCCGCTCAGGCCGAAATCCATGCTGACGCCCTGCATGAAGAACCAGCTCGCGCTCCACTCCGCCTCGATCTGATTGGCCGCGTCGAAGTCGTTCATCCACGAGCCGAGCACCTGCCATCGCCAGCTGTCCTTTGCGCCGAACACGCTCGTGACACGGCTCGCGGACTTGGGCGGCGGAGCGCTCGCGCCCGAGGCGGTCGGCTTGCTCGAGACCTGCGGCGCGTTCGAAGGCGGCGCCATCAGCGTCATCGGCGTCTCGGGGGCCGGCACGACGAAGGACCCGGGCGTTTCGGGAGCCATCGCCGCCATCGCGATCACGGAAAGAGCGTGCATGGCGTCGATGCTAACCCGCGCCGAAAAGGAGCCGCCGTCCGTGCGCTCCGACACGCACGGACGGCGGCGGGCAACCCTTGCGGGCTGCGAAGAAGTTCGGGGGCGGGAAGGTAACCTTGCCCAGGGCCGTCCCTCAACCTCCGGGCCCCAAGTCCCCGAAGGATTCGCAAATTCCTTGCTGATCGTGGCTTATGCACCCCTCATCCACCGGCCACCACCCGCCCTCTTCATCCCCCGGGGAGCCCGACCTGCACGCCGGGATCGCGGTGTGTCACACCGGATCGGGCTCCGGACGCCTGCTGCTGGTGACCCGCCGCCTGCCCGGAAAGCGGTTCGCCGGCCTTTGGGAGTGGCCGGGGGGGCGGGTGGAGAACGGGGAGAGCCCCGCCGAGGCCACGCTTCGTGAACTGACCGAGGAGACCGGTCTGCGGGCCCACCCCGCGGCCGTGGAACTGCTCTGCCGCCATCGCGATGCCGGACCGCCCTCCATCGAGTTCCACGTGCATCTGGTGGCCTTCACGCATGCCGAACCACCCCGCGCGATCCAATGCGCGCAGGCGCTCTGGCTCCCGCCTGATCAAGCCCTGGACCGGGAGTTCCCCCCCACCAACACCTGGATCAACCGTCAGATCCGGGCATGGATCGCTGGATGACCGAACCGGGCACGGGGACCGCGGCCGGATCCTCGCGCTCGACCGCCTTCGCCTCCTCGTCGCCACGCTCCGCGGCGAACTCCGCGGCGCGCTCGTCGAGCCCCGTCCGCATGGCCCTCGCCCGCTGCACCAAGGCCGCCTCGTCCCGGTCGGTGGGGATCAGCGTGAAGTGCCACTGGACGCGGCTCGTGAAGCGTCCGGGGATCACCTCGCTGACCAGGTCGCAGCCCACGAAGTCCCACACCGGCTCGTCGGCGTCACCCCAGCCCGCCACCGGCTCGTAGCCCTCGCGTCGGAGTCGCACGTCGTAGCGCCCGTAGTGCGTGAATTCCACGCTGCAGGGCGTTCGGCCGGCTTCGTGATCGTTCAGCCACACCCGGGCCCCGGGCGGCTCGCTGGTGATGTCGATCACGCGGCGCACGCAGCCGCCCAGACCCGCGGCCATGAGGACCGCCATCAGCATGATCGGCGCTCGGTGCATCGCACGCACAGGCTACCGCGTGGCGGCTAGCATCGCGGCCTCATGTCGCTGCTTGAAGCCAAGGGCCTGGTCAAGACCTACAACGGCCGTCGCGTGGTCGACCAGGTGGGCTTCCACGTGGACAAGGGCGAGATCGTGGGCCTGCTGGGCCGCAACGGTGCGGGCAAGACCACCAGCTTCCGGATGGCCATCGGCATGATCACGCCCGAGGCCGGTTCGGTGCATTTCGACGGCCGCGATGTCACCTTCCTGCCCATGTGGCGGCACGCCAAGGCGGGCATGGGCTACCTGAGTCAGGAGCCGAGCGTGTTCCAGCGGCTCACCGTGGAGGAGAACCTGCTGGCCATCCTGCAGACCATCAAGGGCCTGACCCGTGCCGAGCAGCGGCGCCGATGCGACGCGTTGCTGGAGCAGTTCGGCCTGAAGGTGAAGTCCCGCGAGGAGGCCCGCACCTGCTCCGGCGGCGAGCGCCGGCGCCTGGAGATCGCCCGGGCGCTGATCACCGAACCCACCCTCATGCTGCTGGACGAACCCTTCGCCGCCGTCGATCCCCACACCGTGGAGGAGCTGCAGGCGGAAGTCCGCAAGCTGGCCGCCCGTGGCATCGCCGTGCTGGTCACCGACCACAACGTGCAGCAGACGCTCCGGATCTGCGACCGTGCCTACATCATCCACCAGGGCAAGAACCTCCGTGAGGGCGACCCTCGGTCGGTCATCAACGATCCCATGGTGCGCGAGGCCTATCTGGCCGGCACCTTCCGCGGCGACGAGTTCGACTGAGGCTCAGTCTTCGGGGGCCGCCACGCGGTCGATCGCCACGCGCTGCACCGCCGTGGGCGTGGCGGCCAGCACCCGCAGCCGAATGCCGTGGGATTCAAGGGTGGCCCCCGTCTCGGGCACTCGGCCGAGCATGCTGAGCACGAAGCCCGCGATGGTGTCGTAGCCGTCGTCCTCCGGCAGCCGGGTCTCCAGCCGGGCGTTCACCTCGGCGATGGTGCAGCGGCCGTCCGCCTCCAGCTGTCCCGGAGCCAGTTCGCGGAGCCCGGGCTCGGCCGTGTCCACCGGCTCGTGCTCGTCGCGGATCTCGCCCACGATCTCCTCGAGCACGTCCTCGATGGTCACCAGGCCGGCGGTGCCCCCGTACTCGTCGACCACGATCGCCAGGTGGACCTTGCCTCGCTGGAATTCCGGAAGCAGTTCGCTCACCCGCTTGGTCTCCGGCACCCGCACCGGCGGCCGAAGCAGCGGGCGCAGGCGGAAGTCGGAGGCGTCCTTGCCGATCCAGCGGACCAGGTCCTTCACGTACAGGATGCCGATCACATGGTCCAGGCTCTCCTCGAACACGGGAATGCGACTGTGCCCCTCCTCGTGGATGAAGCCGCGGATCACCGCCAGGTCGTCCGTGTACTCGAGACCCTCGATCGCGGTGCGCGGCGTCATGATGCTGCCCACCAGCGTGTCGCTGAACTCCACCACGTTCTCCATCATCTGGGCGCTGGTCGGATCGATGCCACCCTGCCGCTCGGTGTCCTCGATGCTCCGAAGAAGCTCCTCCTCGGCGTCCTCGCCGTCCGCTGGAGCCCCCACCAGGCGCTTCACGGCCTCGTCGAGCACACGGGCCAGCACCGTGAGCGGTCGGAGCAGCAGGTCCATCACCGCCAGCAGCGGCAGCGTGCCCGAGATCAGGCCCACGGCGGCGTAGCGCGCGATCGCCGAGCTGATCACGCTGGTGAAGAGCCAGAGCAGGAGCGCCGCCGCCACGAAGGCGACGACCACGTCACGCCAGGCGATGGCACCGTCCGGCCCCACCACCTCCATGAGCACCAGCGAGAAGAAGCCGATGCGTCCGATGGTGCGGAGGAACGCCACGGCATGGTCGACCGAGGCCTTCCGATCGAAGATCCATCGGTTCCGCTCCAGACGTCCGGCCGCAGCCAGCCGCCGCTCCAGGGTGCCGTCGCTCAGGTGCAGCAGGGCGAGATTGATCGCCTGCAGCAGCGTGGTCACCGCCAGCACCAGCGCCGCCAGCAGGCTCAGGAAGGTCAGCGTCATGCGGCCCCCTTGCCGGGCTCGAAGGTCGGCTGCAGCCCCACGGCGGCCAGCAGGCGGTCCTCCTCGGCATGCATGCGGGTGAAGTCCTCGGGCGTGCGATCATCCATGCCGGCGGCGTGCAACATGCCGTGCAGGGCGTAGAGCAGCAGTTCACGCCGCAGTTCGTGGCCCAGCTCCTCGCTGCGGCGACGAGCCTCGTCCACGCACACGGCCACGTCGGCCTCGTCGCCGTCGACGAAGGTGAGCACGTCGGTCGTGCTCGGATCCTGCATGTGACGATCGTGCAGCACGCTCATCTGGGCGTCGTCCACCAGCCGCACCGCCAGACGCCGCACCGAAGGCGCCGCCAGCGGCAGCAGGCGGACCATGGCGCTGGCCAGCCACGCAGCATCCGCCGCCCCCACCAGGCCGCCATCCTGCAGTTCGACGGGCGAGCGTGCCTCCCGCCCTTCGGAGCGATCGTTCATCAAGACAGAGGATATCGGCCCCGGGCGCCGCCCTCACCGCCCCGCCGTCACGTACACCGGCACGAACTTCGGCTTCACGCGGGCTTCGAACTCGCCTCGGAACTTGTTCACGATGGTCCGCACGGCCCAGTTGTTGCCGTCGGCCAGACCGCAGATGGTGGTGCCAGGCGTCAGGCCCATGCTTCCAGCCACCTCGAGCAGCAGGTCCAGGTCGGCGCTGGTGCCGTCGCCACGCTCGATGCGCATCAGGCTCTTGAGCATCCAGCCGCTGCCCTCTCGGCAGGGCGTGCACTGGCCGCAGCTCTCGTTCTTGAAGAAGCGGGCGATGTTCCGGGCCACGGCCACCATGTCGGTGTCCTCGTCGAACACCGTCGGGCACGCGGTGCCCAGACCCAGCACTTGGTGGTCACGGCCGATGTCGAAGTCCATCGGCGCGTCGAACTGGTCCGTGCCCAGCACGCCCATGCTCACGCCGCCGGCGATCGCGCCCTTGAACTTCTTGCCGTTGCGCATGCCGCCGCA
>CAIOTP010000109.1 GCA_903861235.1 uncultured bacterium
AGCGCGCGGGCGATCGCCACGCGCTGACGCTCGCCACCACTCAGTTCCCTCGGCCGGTGCCGCAGCCGCTGATCCAGACCGAAGGCGGAGAGCAGCCGCCGCGTGCGCTCCTCGGCGGCGCGGCCACCGCCGGCGACCTTGCAGGGCAGCATGGCGTTCTCCAGCACATCCAGCTCCGGCAGCAGGTGATAGAACTGGAAGACGAAACCCACCGAGCGGTTCCGGTATCGATTGCGGGCCGAGCCGCGGAGCGCGGCCACGGGCTCGCCGCGGAACCACACGCCGCCGCTGCCGGCGTCCGGCTCGTCCAGCAGCCCCAGCAGGTGCATGAGCGTGCTCTTGCCGCTGCCAGAACTTCCCAGGATGGCGACCCACTCGCCGCGCTTCATGGCGAAGTCCGCGCCCCGGAGCACGGGCACCCCCTGGTTCCCGAGCCGGTAGGTCTTCCGCAGGTCGCGGGCCTGGAGCAGGGCGGCTTCACTCATAGCGGAGCGCCCTCACCGGATCGATGTCGGCGGCCTTCGCGGCGGGCACGCTCGCGCCGAGCACGCTGAACACCACCGCGCCGACCCAGGTCACGGCGGCCGTGAGCCAGTCCACCTGGTCGGGGATGCGGCTGAAGTAGTAGACGGCGGGATCCCAGATCAGGGTGCCCCGATGGGTGACCAGCACCGAGCCCAGCAGTCCCAGCGTGACGGCGCCGATCATCCAGAGCAGCGTGGGCAGCAGCAGTCCGCGTGTGGCCTGCCGAACCGCCATGCCCACGCCGCAGGCGGCCATGGCGAAGCAGGCGATCCAGGCCCAGGCCGGTGCGTCCTGCCCGATCGCGTCGTGGATGGCGTTGATGTTTCGGATCACCAGCCAGCCCAGGCCCACGCCCACCACGCCGCCCACGGCACCGATCACCAGACCGTACTGCAGGAAGATCCAGAGCACGCCGCCGCGGCTGGCGCCGATGGAGCGCAGGATGCCGATGTCGCGGCTCTTCTCCTGCACGATCGCCCAGAAGATGCTCAGCACCAGACCGGCGCACACCAGGTAGACGATGCTGAACAGGATCCGCATCATCTCGCGCTCCTTCTCCACCGGACCGATCAGGTCGCGGAGGTGCTGCTCCCAGGTCAGGATGCTCACCATGTCGCGACGCGGCGGCTTCACCGCCTTCGCGCCGTCGGCCGCGCAGCGCTCCACGAAGCGTCCGTAGGCGGCCTCCACGGCGTCACGGAGCCGGTCGGGCGAGACGCCCGGCCGGGCGCGCACCAGCACTCGGTGCACGCGGGCCGGGCTCACGCCGAGCACCGGCTGGGAGCCGTCGGCCAGCGGTGGCGCCTCCAGGTCGTAAAGCGTGCCCTGGTCCAGACGGAGCATGCGCTGGGCTTCGGCCAGCGGGATCATGACCCGGTTCTTGTCGATCTGGTAGACGGCGGTCCGGAACTCGTTGACCACCTGGAAGACCTGCTCGCGCGGCTCGGCCACCGTGCCCTTGGCGCTGATCGGCACCAGGGTCAGCGTGACCGCATGGTCGGGCATGAACCAGCCGAAGCGGCTGCGATAGGAGCCGTCGCGCTGGCGGTCGTTCACGATGGAGACGTGGATGCCCATCACCAGTCCAGGCTGTCCGGTCGAGCCGCTCCGCAGCGTCATGCCGTCCTGAAGGATCCGTTCGTCGAGCGACCTCCGAGGATCGTCCGCCGCCAGCGCCTCCTGAGCGGCCTGATCCGCGGGTGGCCTCCAGTACAGCGTGCGGCCGTAGTCGGTCACGCGGTCGAAGGAGGCCGGATCCACGCCCCACACGTTGGCGGTGACCACCTCCTTCTCGCCGCCCTGCGGATAGGGCATGCGGAGCAGCCCGTAGGTGTCCACGATCGGCGTGGCCGCCGCGGCCTCGGGCGAAGCCTCGATCTCCTGGATCAGGTCCTGGTACCACGGCATGCCGCGCACGGGATAGTTCAGCACCACATCCCCCATCAGCGTGCGTCCGTTGGCCTTCAGCATGTCCAGGAAGCCGCTCATGACGCTCACCACGATCACCACCAACGCCACGCAGAGCGCCACCGCTCCCACCGCGATGAGCGGGATGATGCGGCTGGTCAGGTAGCGATGGGCCAGCTGGACGGCGTACAAGACGTGCGATGCTAGCCGTGCGGGGCCGGGGCCCCGATGCCCACGATTTCCACGCGGCCCAGACAGGCGGCGGCCTGGGGCCTGGCGAAGCCGGCCTTGGGGGCCACCATGGTCGCCGTCAGGGTGGCGTGCACGCATTCCGGCATGGGCTCGCCCGTGTCCGCATGCATGCCGCTGGGCAGATCCACGCTCAGGACCGCCGCTCCGGCCTGACGCATGCCGCGGATCGCCTCCAGGGCGTCGCCGGTCACGGGTCGATCCAGTCCGGTCCCGAAGAGCGCGTCGACCAGCAGATCGGCGCCGGCCAGCCCCGGGGCACCCGCCCACGACTCGACAGGCAGTCCCATGGCGAGCGCCACGCGGCGCATCACGCCCGCGTCCGAGCCGGTCGAAGGTTCGCCCAGCGCCACCACCCGGACCTGCACGCCCGCGATGGCCAGGTGCCGGGCGATGGCGTAGCCGTCGCCGCCGTTCTGGCCCGCACCGCAGATCACGATCGCCCGGGCGGGAGCGTTCCGAGGCAGCATGCGGAGGGCCAGATCGGCGCAGCCACGGGCCGCGTTCTCCATGAGCACGATGCCCGGCAGGCCCAGCTCGTGCACGCAACGCCGATCGTGATCGCGGGCCTGGGCGCGCGTGAGGAAGGTCGGCATGCTCGCAGGATAGAAGCGGCCTTTCGATGGTCCCGGGTTTCGCTACGCTCGACGGATGGACCTGCGACTGGCGGCGCTGTGGGTGCTCGTGGCGGCGGCGGGAGCCGGCTTCGGCTGGTGGTTCCTGGTGGCCGTTCGGGTGCTGCGCGACATGCCGCGGATCCCGCGGGCTCCGCAGGGGCTGGCGCTTCCGGTGCCGGATCCGGCGCCCCGGGTGAGCGTGGTCATCCCCGCGCACAACGAGGAGGCCCACGCCCCCCGCGCGGTGCGCAGCATCCTGGCCAGTCGCTGGCCTTCGCTCGAGGTGATCGTGGTGCTCGACCGCTGCACGGACGGCACGCTGGCGGCGCTGCGACCCCTGGCGGACGCCGATCCTCGCCTGCGTCTGATCGAGAACGCCTCATGCCCGCCGGACTGGGCCGGCAAGTGCAACGCGGCCCGGGTGGGCGCGGAGGCGGCCTCCGGCGATCTGCTGCTGTTCACCGACGCGGATGTGGAGTTCCATCCGGACCTGCTCCGGGCCACCGTGGCCATCCTGAAGGCCCGTGGCCTGGGCCTGCTCTCCCTGCTGGCCTCTCCGCGGGTGCGTCACTGGTTCGAGGCGGTGGTGCAGCCCGTGGCCGCGCTCATGCTGATGCGCATGTATCCCATTCCACGCGTGAACGATCCCGATCGGCCCCGGGCGTTCGCCAACGGGC
>CAIOTP010000110.1 GCA_903861235.1 uncultured bacterium
GCCCAGCTTGCCCTGATACCCCTGCACCGCACGACGACGATCGGCGATCAGCTTCTCCAGACGCGCCCGCTCGGCGCCGGAGTCCGCCTGGTCGACCAGACCGTCGATCCAGCACTCGGCGCCCTCGAAGGGAAAGGCGGCGGCGCCGCTCGCCCGGGGCGACTGCGCCGGATGCACGGACTCCAGCCCGGCGAGCGCCTCGGCGAGACCGTTCCACCCCGCCACAAGCGTCTGGGCCGTGGCGGAGACATGCAGCCGCACGCGCCGCTTGGGCGGAACCTGTCGCTCGCCCCGGATGTTGCGGATGGCGTTGACCAGCGACTGGAGCCTGTCGAAGTCGGATTCGGCGGCCGCGTCATGGGAACCCGCGTCGCTCGCGGGCCAGGTGGCCGTGGCCAGCATCTCGCTCGCGGGCAGCGACAGCCCCTCGATCGCACCGCCCGCTCGTCGGGCCTGAAGCGCCGGCCAGAGCGCCTCCGTCACGAAGGGCATGGCCGGGTGCAGCAATCGCACGATCGCGTCGAGCGCGGCAAGCATCACGGCCTGTCGCCGCGGATCGTTCTTCGCGGAGGGCTTGGCAGCCTCCAGGTACCAGTCGCAGAAGTCGCGCCAGAGCAGGTCGTAGCACGCGGCGGCGTAGTCGCTGAAGCGGTACTCCGCGAGCGCCTCGTCCGCCCGGCGGGTGGCGTGGGCCACACGCGAGAGGATCCAACGGTCCAGCCGATCCAGGTCGGCGCGCCGCACCGCGGCCGCCGGCGCGGGGGCGTTCGCGAGCACGAACCGCGTGGCGTTCCAGAGCTTGGTGGCCAGGTTGCGACCCAGGTCGAATCGGCTGCTGGTGTTGCGGGCGAGCGGCTGGGCTTCGCTCGGCATGGCCAGGCCGCTGGCCGCGCCGTACGAACTGACCATGGACTTCGAAGGATCCCCCGGACTCCGCTGCACCGGCGCCGCCACCTGATGGCCGCTGGGCGCTCGCGTGAATTCCGGCGTGAAGGGCTCGCCACCGTGCGGATCGACCATCTCCACCGGCACGCGCAGGTCCTGGGTGTCGGTGGTCATGTCCAGCAGCGTGTAGCGGAGCGCATCGGCGCCGTGGGAATGGATGATGTCGCGCGGATCCAGACCGTTGCCCAGGCTCTTGCTCATGCGCTGCCCGAAGCCGTCCTGGATCACCGGGTGGATGAACACGTGCCGGAACGGCACCTTGCCGCCCAGGAAGTGCCGGTTGAACATGGTCATCCGGCTGACCCAGAGCGTGATGATCTCCCGCGCCGTGCTCAGCACCGCGCTCGGGTTGTACCGCTCGAGCAGACCCTGCATGCCGAAGGCGGCGGGATCCGGCCAGCCCAGCGTGCTCAGCGGCCACAGGGCGCTGCTGAACCAGGTGTCGAGGACGTCCGGGTCCTGCACGAAGCCCTGCTGCTCGATCCCGGCGACCAGGGCATCGGAGCCCACGGGCAGGCAGAGCAGCTCCTCCAGTGAACCGTCGTCACGGCGTCGCACCCGGTGACTGGCTCCCTGCTTCGACCAGTCGCTGGTCACAGGCACCATGGCGCCGCCGACGGGAGCCGACGCGCCCACCTTCGCCGCCTCGCCACGGGCCTCGCGGCTCCAGACCGGAATCCGGTGTCCCCACCAGAGCTGGCGGCTGATGCACCAGTCGCGCAGGTTCTCGTGCCACTGCTGGAAGGTCCGGGCGTAGCGCGCGGGATAGAAGCGCAGGGCGCCCTCGCCTTCACCCCGGCCTGCCGGCGCCTTGCCGTCGAACTGCGCCGGCTCCATGGCGCGGAGCGCCGCGCCGCGGAGCCGATCGTCCGTCACCTTCACGAACCACTGCTCGCTCAGCCACGGCTCGATGCGGGCGCCGCTGCGATAGCTGTGCCCCACCGTCTGCTTCCAGGGCTTCTCGTCCTCGAGCAGGCCGTTGCGGCGGAACCACTCCACGACCGCCTTGCGGGCGTCCTCGCGCGAGAGGCCGACCAGAGCCTTCGCCTCCGCGGAGGCGTCGGTCCAGCCATGCCGGTCGCTGATCGAACCGTCCGGGCCCATGACGTTCACCGCGGGCAGACCGTGCCGCAGACCGATCTCCCAGTCGTTGGGGTCGTGCGCCGGCGTGACCTTCAGGAAGCCGCTGGCCACCTGCGCCTTCGCGTCGGCGGGATCGCCTCCGCGCGAGACGGGCATGACCACGTAGTCGTCCTCGACGATCGGGATCACGCGGCCCACGATCGGCAGCCGCACGCGCTTGCCTCGCACGCCCGCGGCCATCGGGTCACGCGGGTTCACCGCGACCGCGGTGTCGCCAAGCATGGTCTCGGGGCGCGTGGTGGCCACGGTCACATGTCCGCTGCCGTCCTCGAGCGGGTACCGCAGGTACCACATGCGGCCGTCCACATCCTTCATCTCCACCTCGTCGTCGGCCAGCGCCGTGCGGGTGACCGGGTCCCAGTTCACCAGGCGGCGGCCCCGCTCGATCAGTCCCTCGTCGAAGAGCCGCAGGAACGCCGTGCGTACCGCCGTCGCGCACACCGGGTCCATGGTGAAACGGGTGCGCCCGAAGTCGCAGCTGGCGCCCATCTCCTGCAGCTGCCCCAGGATGGTCGCCTCGTACTCGTCCTTCCACGCCTGCACCTGCGCGACGA
>CAIOTP010000111.1 GCA_903861235.1 uncultured bacterium
GCCGCTGCCGCCTCCGCCTGCTGCTTCAGCCGATCCCGCGCGGAACGCGCCTCCGTGACGGCGGCCTCCAGTTCCGAATCGAAGCGTGCACGACGCTCCGGAACGACCCCGTCCAGTTCGCTCTGCCGGCTCGCCCGCTTGCCTTCGATGGCCTCGAGCAACGGTCGATACTTGGCATGCGCCGCTGCACGCTCCCGTTGCAGCTTCTCCTTGGCCCGCTTCACCTGACGCTCGCGGTCCTGGGCGGCGAACTCGAGCGCTGCGATCCCGTGACCCCGGGCCCGCGCCACGGCCTGTCCCAGCGGCTGCCAGACGCGGAGCACCTGCCCCCGCGCCACGAACCACAGCCCTGCGGCAGCCACGAGCACCGCCCCCGCACCTGCACCGGCCCACACGGCGACGCCCACGGGATCCCGCTGCCCGGCCAGGACCGCACCCACCGCCGCAGCCACGGCGATCAGGATGGCCGGCACCAGAAGGATGGGCCCGCGGTACAGGCCCGGAAGCGGAAGCCGCCGCAGACCGTTCGAAATCTCCTTGGCCGCCGCCAGCTGCAAGGGCAGCTGGATCATGGCGGTCTCGTTGGCGGCCGTGGGCTCCGGCGCGGGCACGGCCGGCGGACGTTGCCGGCAGCGACGCGTGATTCGCGACGCGTCCTCGACCAGGGCCTCGACCTGCTGCAGGTAGGTCTCGACCTGCGCCCTGCGCTCCTCGTGCTCGAGACGCGGGGCGTTCTCGGAGGCTTCGTAGACGGTCTCCGCCATCCAGAGCGCGTGCTGGTACGCCTCCTTGACCTTGGCTTCGTCGGTCTCGGCGCGACGCAGGATCTCCTCCACGGTCACCTTCGCCTTGGCCTCGAGCGACTGCATGCGCTCGGCGTGGGTCGACCGTGCCGTGGATTCGGCCGCATGGTGATCGCTCGTGGCGCGAGCCAGGGTGTCGTGCAGGCGGCCCCGGATCGACGCGGTGGCGTCCGCGTGGCGTCGAGCCTCCGCCTCGGCGGCCTTCCGAGCCTCCGCCTCGCCCGACTGCGTCTGGTCGTGGAAGCGGCCCGCGGCCTGACCGAGCCGCGTCCATCGTTCCGCAAGTTCTGCAATGGGATCGATGGACATGCCGCGGCCTCGGGCGGATTCTAGTGGGCCGAAGGCGAAGCTCTAGCGCGGATCGCCGCACTCCGAGCGGACCCGGTGCAGCGTCTCGGCCATCTTCTCCATGGCCGGCAGCGCGGACTTGACCGCCGCCTCGAGCGCTTCCAGGTACCGCTTGTGGAATCCCCGCGAGGTCGCGTCCCGCCACAGCGGCTCGATCTCGGACCACTTGGTCATGAGCTCCTTCATGGAGCCCTGCAGCCTCATGCGGGCGCCTTCCACGCTCATGGGGCGTCTCCCGGGGAGGCGGGCGGCTCTCCGCCCCGCCGCATGGACCCCGGAGGGGGCTCGTCGCCCGCGAGCGGCTCCAGCAGCGAAGCCAGATCCGGTGCAGGGCCGCGTTGGTACGCCTCCAGCGCCAGGCTCATGCGCTCGAGGGCCGCGATGGCCGCGGGAAGTTCACGCTCCACCATGCCCGCCAGCGCCGCGGTGCCTCCCTTGTAGAGCGCCTGGTCCCGGGGCAGCGAGACCGCCCACGCCCGGCTCCGCTGCAGTCGCTGCTCCGCGTCGGCCAGCCGGGCCTTGGCGCGCTCGAGGGCCTTCTTCTCGTCCACCACGCTCGGCCGGGATTCCTTGCTGCTGGTCACGGTCTCCTTGCGGAACAGGGCGCTGCGGGCGTCGTTCAATTCCTCGCCCAGCCGCTGGATGCGGCCTCGCCAGTGCATCACGCGCTCGCGCTCCACCCACATGACGGCACGATCCACCTCGGAGTCCGCTTCGGAGAGCGCCAGGCCCATCTCCTCGTGACACCGCACCATCGCCGTGCGGAGGCGTTGCAGCACCTCCACCGACAGCACGTTCGCCTGGGTGGGTTCCATGCCTCAGCGCTGGTTCAGGTATTCCTCGATGCGCTCCGCCTTGCGCACCAGGAAGGGCACGTACTCCTCGCTGATCTTCAGGAACCGCTGCAGCGAGCGCATGGTCTGCTCGAACTCCTCGGCGAACTTGGCCTGCTCCTGGTCGCGCCAGGTCTGCTGCAGGCTGCCCAGCGAGGCGCCCAGCTTCGCCATCTGCCCCTGGATGTCCATGTTGAACTTCCGAAGGTCGCCTGCGAAGCGTCGCAGCTCGTTGGGATCGACGACCGCCTTGCCCATGGTGCCGCAAGTGTACGCTTCGCGCATGCGGGACCGATGGCTGATCGGCGGCGCCTGGCGGGGCCATGACCATGGACGCTGGCTGAGCGTGCGGGATCCCGCAAGCGATCGCGAGATCGCCCGAGTGCCCTCCGCCGGACCCGACGAAGCCCTGGCCTGCGTGAACGCGGCCGAGCAGGCGGCCGGCCCGTGGGCCGAGTGCCCGACACCGGAGCGGGCGGCCCTGCTCGAACGCGGTGCCGATGCCATGGAGCGTGACGCACGAAGGCTGGCCGATCTGGTCACCGCCGAGTGCGGCAAGCCCCTGCGGGAAGCCGAGGGCGAGGTGCGCTACGCGGCCGACTATCTCCGCAGCGCCGCCCACGAGGCTCGGAGACTGCGTGACGAGGCCTTCGATGCGGGCCGCCCCGGCGTGCGCACCCTGGCCGTGCACGAGCCGATCGGCATCTGCGCCGCGGTCACCCCGTGGAACTTCCCGGTGGCCATGCTGGCCAGCAAGGCCGCGCCGGCTTTGGCCGCCGGCTGCACCCTGGTGGCCAAGCCGGCGGAGGAGACGCCGCTCTCGGCCTTCGCCCTGGCGGAGATCCTGCAGTCCTGCGGACTGCCCGATGGCGTGCTCAACGTGGTCGCCGGTGAGCCGGCCGAGATCGTGGGGTGCTGGCTCGCGGATCCCCGCGTGAGGAAGCTGACCTTCACCGGCAGCACGGAAACCGGACGGATCCTGCTTCGTGCCGCGGCCGAACAGGTGATCCGTTGCTCGATGGAACTGGGGGGCCACGCGGCGTTCATCGTGCTGCCCGGCGCGGATCTGGATCAGGCGGTGGCCGGCGCCATGGCGGCCAAGTTCCGCAACGCAGGCCAGACCTGCATCTGCCCGAATCGTTTCCTGGTGCACCGCAGCATGGCCCCGGCCTTCACGGCCCGGCTCGCCTTGGCGGCAGCCGAACTGGTCCCCGGTCCCGGATCGGAACCCCAGAGCACACTCGGGCCCCTCATCAACGACGCGGGGGTGGACAAGGTCCGTCGGCATGTGCAGGACGCGTTGGCACGCGGAGCCCGACTGGTCTGCGGCGGCCAGACCCACCCGCTGCCCGGCCGTCCGGACCGCTTCTTCCTGCCCACGGTGCTCGCCGACTGCGGCCCGGACATGCTCTGCTTCCGCGAGGAGACCTTCGGTCCGGTCGCCCCCGTGATGGCGGTTTCCAGCTCGGACGAGGCCGTTCGCCAGGCGAACGCAAGCCCATGGGGCCTGGCCGCCTATGTCTTCGGTCCCTCGGCGGAAGCGGAGTCGGTGGCCCGACGACTGACCTGCGGGGTGGTGGGCGTGAACGAGCCCGCCCCGAGCAACGCGCGGGCGCCCTTCGGCGGCGTGAAGTGGAGCGGCTACGGCCGAGAGGGTGGCCGATGGGGACTTGGGGAGTACCTGACGGTGAAGTACCTGGCCATCCGTCAATCCACCTGATTCCCGAACGGGAAAGGAAACGGCCCCGGCAGCTCCGTCGAGCCACCGGGGCCGGATCGATCATTTCCGCCGACGCTCACTCGTCGTCGGCGTCGGCGGGCTTGGCAGCCACCGGACCGTTCGGATTGGCGAGCCTCTTGGCCAGGACCGTCTTGCGGATCTCCTCGAGCAGGTCGGGCGACTGACGCAGGAAGGACTTGGTCGCCTCACGACCCTGGCCCAGCCGGGTCTCCTTGTAGCTGAACCAGGCACCTGCCTTGTCGACCACGCCGTCCGCCACGGCCAGGTCGAGCACATCGCCGGTGATCGAGATGCCTTCCTCGAACATGATGTCGAACTCGGCCTCGCGGAAC
>CAIOTP010000112.1 GCA_903861235.1 uncultured bacterium
AGCGTGTGGCCGCCGTCGGCCAGCCGCTGCAGGACCTCGAGCAGCTTGCGCACGTCGTCGAAGTGAAGGCCGGTGGTCGGCTCGTCCAGCACGTAGAGGGTGGTCGCCGAGGAGCGGTTGCCCAGTTCGGTGGCCAGTTTCACGCGCTGCGCCTCGCCGCCCGAGAGCGTGGTGCTGGCCTGGCCAAGCTGCATGTAGCCCAGTCCCACGTCCCGCACGCAGGCCAGCATGTCCCGGATGCGGGGGTGCGCGTCGAAGAAGGCGACCGCGTCCTCCACGGTCATGTCGAGCGTCTCGGCGATGTTCCGCCCCTTGAAGCGGATGTCCAGGGTCTCGCGCGCGTAACGCGTGCCCTTGCAGGTCTCGCAGGCCACGAACACGTCCGGCAGGAAGTGCATCTCGATCTTGCGAACACCCTGGCCCTGGCAGGCCTCGCAGCGACCACCCTTCACGTTGAAGCTGAAGCGGCCCGGCTCGTAGCCCCGCGCGCGGCTCTCGGGCACCTGCGCGTAGAGCTTCCGGATGTCGTCGAACACGCCGGTGTAGGTGGCGGGGTTGGAGCGGGGTGTCCGGCCGATGGGGCTCTGGTCGACCTCCACGATGCGGTCGAGCCCCTTCAGCCCCGTCACCCGGTCGTGCGCGCCGGGCGTGACCTTGGCCGCGTGCACCGTGCGCTGCGCGGACTTCAGCAGGATCTCGTTCACCAGCGTGCTCTTGCCGCTGCCGCTGACGCCGGTCACGCACACGATGCCGCCGAGCGGGAAGGCCACGTCCACGCCCTTCAGGTTGTTCTCGCGAGCCCCCTTGACCACGATCGCCCGCTCCACGCTCACGGGCCGCCGCTTCGCCGGCACCTCGATGCGGCGGTCGCCGCGCAGGTACATGCCGGTCAGGCTGGTGGGGTGGGCGGCCACCTGGTCGGGCGTGCCCTGGGCCACGATCGTGCCGCCGTGTCGGCCCGGTCCCGGGCCGACGTCCACCACATGGTCCGCGGCGCGGATGGTGTCCTCGTCGTGCTCCACCACGATCACCGTGTTGCCGATGTCGCTCAGGCGACGCAGCGTGGCCACCAGACGGTCGTTGTCGCGCTGGTGCAGGCCGATGGTGGGCTCGTCCAGCACGTAGCAGACGCCCACCAGGCCGCTGCCCACCTGCGTGGCCAGCCGGATGCGCTGGGCCTCGCCGCCCGAGAGCGTGCCGCTGGCGCGGTCCAGCGTGAGGTACTCCAGCCCCACGCTCCGCAGGAAGCCCAGACGGGCGCCGATCTCCTTCAGGATGGGCTCGGCGATCTTCGACTGCGCCTTCGTCAGGTGCAGGGATCCGAACCAGGCCGCCGCCCGCTCCACGTTCATGGCGGTGGCCTCGTCCACGCTGCAGGTGCGGTCGCCGCCCTTCACCTTCACCGCAAGGCTGGCGGGCCGCAGGCGGGCTCCGCCGCAGGACCGGCACGGCGCCGCGTGCATGTACGCCAGCAGCCGCTCCTTCACGAACTCGCTCTCGGTCTCCTGGTAACGACGCTTCAGGTTGGGCATGACCCCCTCGAAGCGCACGCCCAGCCGTTCCTCCTCCTCCTCCGGGATCCCGTCCATCAGGTAGCGGCGCACTCGCGAGGCCAGCTTGCTGAAGGGAAGGTCCGTGGGCACCTCGAAGAACTTGCAGAAGCCCCGCAGCAGACGGCTGTAGTAGATGTTCATGCGGCGCCCGTTGCGGCGCCAGGGCTCGATGGCCCCCTCGGCCACGCCCAGGTCCGGATCGGCCACCACCAGGTCCGGATCGAACTCCTGAACCTGCCCAAGTCCGGCGCAGTCCGGACACGCACCCTGCGGCGAGTTGAAGGAGAAGAGCCTGGGCTCCAGTTCCTCCAGGGCGCACTCGGGGTGGTCCGGGCAGGCGAATCGCTCGCTGAAGCGGTGCTCCTTCCAGTCGGAGCCTTCCTCCACCAGCACCGTGCAGGCGCCCTCGCCCAGCCGCAGCGCCGTCTCCACGCTCTCGGCCAGCCGCTGGCGGTCCGCCGCGGCGGGCACCACGCGGTCCACGATGGCCTCGATGGTGTGCAGTTCATAGCGCCCCAGCCCCAGCGGGTTCTCGCCGCCGGCCTTGAGCGCCTCGCGCAGGTCCACCACGCGGCCGTCCACCCGCGCCCGCACCAGGCCCTGCCGCTGCAGCGACTCGGCGACGTCCTTGTGGAATCCCTTGCGGGCGCGGACCACCGGCGCCGCCAGCATGACCCGCTTGCCGTCGAACGCCTCCAGCACCGCATCGGTGATCTGCGAGGCGCTGCCCGCCTCGATGCGCCGGCCGCACACATGACCCTTGTCGTCCACGTGCCAGCAGGTGGGCGTGCCGCAGCGCGCCCACAGCAGTCGCATGTAGTCGTAGATCTCGGTGGTGGTCGCCACCGTGCTGCGCGGCGTGTGGCCGCCGCCGCGCTGCTCGATGGCGATGGTGGGGGGCAGACCCTCGATCCGCTCCACGTCCGGCTTCCGCATCTGGTTGAGGAACTGGCGGGCGTACGCGGAGAGGCTCTCCATGTACTTGCGCTGCCCCTCGGCGAAGATGGTGTCGAAGGCCAGGCTCGACTTGCCGGAGCCGCTCAGTCCGGTGAAGACGATGAGGGCGTCCCGGGGCAGGTCAAGGGAGACGTCCTTGAGGTTGTGTTCCCGCGCCCCGCGCACGATCAATCGGTCCGACACCGGGACAGGCTAACCGTAGGCTGGGGATATGGCATACACGGGCAATGTGCGGGTGGGCGGGCCCGCGGACGTGCACGAACTCCCCCGGCTGATCATCAGCAAGATGGCTGTCGGCCCCTACGACAACAACAGCTACCT
>CAIOTP010000113.1 GCA_903861235.1 uncultured bacterium
CAGCACCTGCTGGGCCACGCCGGGACCCGCCGCCATCACCATCGCCGCCGGCGAGAGCGTGCCGGCATCGGCGCGAGCGGGATCGTCACCGGCCAGCCGAAGGCCGGCGGCCAGGTAGACGCTCAGGGCCACGCTGTTCTGCGCATCGAGCTTCATGGCTTCCACGGCGCATCGCTGGGCCATGCGGTCCAGGTAGGCGTCGGAACCGCTCACCGACGGCATGAGGCCGTGGTCGGCGTCGTAGCTCCACATGGCCTGCCGAGATTCGGCCGGGTAGGGCAGCAGGCCGTCGCCGCCCACCAGGTAGTCGCGGGCCAGGGAGGTCCACAGCGGCGCAGGCTCGGCCGACGCCGCGCCCACCTGGGTCAGCGCCGCACGAGCCGCCTGACGCACATCGGGCGTGGTGGCCGCAGCGGAGGCGAGCGAGGCGAGCCAGGGCGCCGCCAGACGGTTGCCGATGGAGCCCAGCATGCGACAGACGGTGATCTGACGCGCCGCGGGCAGCGACGGCAACGCGTCGCACAGCGGCACCACGGCCGATCGCCCGATCTGAAGGATGGTGCGCTCCGCCATGATCTCCAGGCGAGGATCGGTTCCGTCCACGATCGCGCGGAGCAGCGGCGGCACCGCGAAGGCGCCGGCGGCCTCCAGGCGACGCATGGCGATCGACTGCTGTCGCAGCGTGCCGGTCAGGCCCGCCACCGCGGCCTTCAGGCGGGCGGGATCGCGGGCCAGTTCCAGACGCCCGGCCTCGAGCTTGGCGGCCAGATCGCGGGAAGTCTGGGCCACGCCCTCCATGGAGGCGCACGCCTCGGTCGCGCGATCGAATCGGTCGCCGAAGCCGGGACGATCCACCATGTCCGCAAGGCTCCTGGCAGGCACCTGGTCGGAAAGCAGCCGATCCAGAGCCGACTTCACCAGGTCCGGGCGACCGATCAGGGCCGCATGCATGAAGGTGTCCAGCGCTTCCTGGGCCTCCGGCGTCACCACCGGCTCCGCCACGGCGTCTGCGGCCTCCGGCTTCGCGCCGTCGGCGCCCGCCTGCAGCGCGGCCAGACGCGCCTCGATCTTCTTGCGGAACAGGGCGAACATCGGTCCAGCCTCGGGCGGCAGCTGCGCGACCCGCGCGTCCATCGCGGCCAGCATCTGCTCAAGTTGGGCCGGATCGGTGATCTGAGCCAGCTGCGCATCGAGTGCCTTCTGCATCTGCTGCATCTGGGCCGCCATCGAGGCGGCGCCGGCCATGCCGCCCGCCGGGGCCTCGCCCTCGGGCTCCTCGGGCGCGTCCCCGGAAGCGGGCGGCTCCTCGGAGGGGAGCATCCTGCGCCACGGCGGGCAGCGCAAAGGCGAACAGCGAGAGCAGCGCGAGCAGGACGGCGAGTGGCATGCGTGGGGTCTCCAAGTCTTGCCGCAGCCCTTGGCCGCGGGAACGAGGAATCTACCGGAATCCCCGCCAAGGCGTGTCGATCCTCCCCCGCTATGCTGGTCCGGTCGAGGTGTCTCGGGGGAGGACCCGAGCACCGTCCAGGCACCGCGGCACGCGGCGGCCTGGGCGAGGGAAGGCGGTGAGAATCCGCCGCGGACGCGCCGCCGTGACGGGCGCGGGGCTCCGAGGCCCCGCAGCGCAGTTCCCCGAAGCCACTGGCCTGCCGAGGCCGGGAAGGCGGGAACCGCGAAGCCCGAAGCCGGAAGACCTGCCTCGACCATCGGCTCGCGCCCCCGCGCAACGGGGCTCCGAGCGGCCTCCAAGGGAATGGAGGTTGGCGTGCGTCGCTTGTCGGTTCCAGTCCTCGCTCTCCTGACCCTCGCCTCCGCGGCGTCGGCGCAGTCGTGGTTCGCCACCGGCGTGGTGTCCTACGCCCCGGGCACCGGCGCCGCGCCCGGACATCGACAACCGCAGGCGGCGCTGGGTGAACCTTCGAGGATGACCGGCTACACAGGTTCCCTGGAGACCGTCACGCCGTTCCAGCCGGCGTACCGGCCGGACCAGGTGGTCTCGATCGGCGCCGGAGGACAGCTCACGCTGGAACTGGGCTCGCCGGCCACCGACGACGCCGGGCACCGCTTCGGGGTCGATCTGATCGTGTTCGGCAACGCCTTCTTCACCGACATGATCGCCGGCACGGGCACGCCGCTGCTGTGCGCCGGCGAGGGCGGGCGCATCGAGCTGAGCGCCGACGGCGCGACATGGGTGCTGGTGCCCGACCTGATGGTGGACGGCCCCCTGCCCACGATGGCCTGGGTGGACGCGGGCCCCTACGACACGCTCGAGGGCCAGACCCCCACCGACTTCCTGCGTGCCGTCGATCCCGCGGTGACCGCGCTCGACCTGGAGGGGGTCAGCTACGCCGAGGTGGTGGCGGCCTACGACGGCGGCGCAGGCGGGGTGGGCGTGGACCTGGCGTCGGTCGGTCTGGCGACCGCACGGTTCGTGCGTTTCTCGCACCCTGCAGGATCGGCGGGCAGCCCCGAAATCGACGCCGTGGTCGTGGTGCCCCCCGCGCGCGATCCGGCCGACATGGACGGCAACGGCGTGGTCGACGCCGGCGACATCGGCTCGCTGCTGGTGCTCTTCGGCACCGCCGGTCCCGAAGGCGACCTCGACGGCAGCGGCCTGGTGGATTCCGGCGACATCGGCTCCATGCTGCTGAGGTTCTCGTGAGACGAAGCGGCCTCACGCTGGTGGAGGTGACGGTGGCCCTCGGCGTGACCAGCCTTCTGGTCGCGCTCTCCGTGGGCGGGCTCCGGGCCGCGGGCGACCGGGCTCGCGGCGAACGCTGCCGCGGCAACCTTCGCCAGATCTCGCTGGCCGCGCAGGCCTACGCCTGCGCCAACGCCGGCCACCTGCCGCCGGCCATCCTGTACTTCCAGCGTCCGGGCGGGCTGAGGACGCTGGCATGGGACTTCGAGCAGCAGTCCGGCCAGGTGAAGCCGGGATCCATCTGGAAGTTCACCGACCAGCCGCAGGAGGTGCAGCAGTGCCCGGCATGCGTGGCAGCCAGCACCTTCGGTGCGGATAGATCGAAGAGCGTCGTGTAGGGAAAGAGTGTAC
>CAIOTP010000114.1 GCA_903861235.1 uncultured bacterium
AGGCCGCGCTGGTCCAGGCCGGGTGCCCCGAGCACCTGCCGATGGCGCTGCAGGCGCTGGGGCTGGATCGATCGGCCAACTTCCGCGATCCGCATCATCCGGAGGAGCCGGCGACCTGGGTGCTCACGCTGGACGCGCGGCCCGAAGTGCTCGCCGCGCGAGCGGGCTGCTTCGAGGGGCCCTGGTGGCAGGCGTTCGACCGGGTGCGAAGCGGGTTGCTGGCGGCGCGATCCATGCGGCCGCAGCCCTTTCGGGACGACGCCGTGATCGCGGCCTGGAACGGCCTGGCGATCGAGGGACTTTCGGAGGCGGGCATGGCGCTCCGGCGGACCGACCTGGTTCAGGCGGCGGCGCGTGCGGCGGAATTCGTGCTGGGCCAGCTTCGGTTGAAGGCCGGCGGTCCGGCTCGAGCCTGGCGCAACGGCGCGGTGACCGGGCCGGCGTTCCTGGAGGACCTGGGCTGCATGGCGCTGGGGCTGCTGGCGTTGCATCGTGCGGAAGGCTCGGTGCGTTGGCGCGACGCGGCCGTCGGACTGCTGGAGCTGGCCTGGCGAGGATTCTGGAGCGACGAGCATGGCTGGACCGAGGCCCCGGCCGACGCCGCGGGCCGCTTCGTGGCGGTCGGAGGGGTGGACGATGGTGCCGTGCCTGGTGGTGCCGGCGCCGTGACGCTCGCCCTGGTGATGGCGGCGGAGCAGGGGGCGGTCGGTCCCTGGTCCGAGCGCGCATTCATGGCGCTCGACCGGGCCAGCGGCGTGATCGCGGCGCGGCCCACGAGTTCGCCCCTGAGCCTGATGGCGGCGGCACGACTGCGGACGCTGGACGATCGTGTGCCGGGTGGTTCGGTGGCCGGTCCGGTGCGAGCCTCGCTGGTGGCGACCGATCGCGAGGCCACGCGCTTCGAACTCCGTCTCCTGGTGAAGCCGGGTCATCACCTCCAGGGGCACCTGGCGGCGAGCGAGACGGCGCTGCGGGTGGAGCCCCGAGACGCGGGGACCCGCATCGAGATCCAGTGGCCCGACCTGGTGAAGCGTGGCGAGGACACGCTCCGGGGCGAGATCCGAATTCCAATCACGCTGGTCGAGCCTCGTCCGGCTCCGCGGCCGCTCCGGCTGCGGGTGCGTTGGCAATGCTGCCAGGACGGCCCCATGGGGACCTGCATGCCGATCGAGCAGACGCTGCTGGAAGCCTGACACGGGATCCGGCGGGTCGGTGCTTGGTCCGCGCGTCGCCGGTGGCTAGCCTGACCGCATGGCTGCAGGTCGAATCCATGCCGGGGTCCTGGCCATCACGGCCCTGCTCGTGGTCGGGCCCGCTGCCGCGGACTACGCGAACCCCGGTCCCTTCACGGCGTCCCGGCGCGAGGTGAGCGTGGTTCGAGGTGACGGCAGCACCTTCGCCGCCACCATGCACTACCCGGCCTCCGCCTCCACGGCGGGAGCGCCCTTCGATCCCACCGCGGGCGCCTGTCCGGTGATCGCGTTCGGTCACGGCTTCGTGACCCCCGTGGATCGATACCTGTCCACCTCGGCACACCTGGCCTCGTGGGGCTTCGTGGTGATCCTGCCCCAGACGCAGAGCGGTCTCGCGCCCAGTCACTCGGCGCTCGCCGCGGACCTGGTCGCTTCCATGGACTGGCTCGCGTCGGAGTCCTCGCGGCCGGGCTCCCCGTGGTCCGGCGCCGTCGACGGCGAGCGGCGGGGCGTGATGGGCCACTCCATGGGTGGGGGCTGCTCGCTGCTGGCCGCGGCGAGCGATCCGCGGATCCGGGCGGCCGTGCCCATGGCGGCGGCGGACACCAACCCCAGTTCGGTCGCCGCCAGCCGGTCGGTGCACTGTCCCACGCGGCTGATCGTGGGCAGTCAGGACACGATCGTGCCGCCGGGCACGGCGGATCCCATGTTCGCCAACCTGCCGGGCGAGGCGCAGCTGCTCTCGATCACCGGTGGTTCGCATTGCGGCTTCATCGACGCCGCGATCCTGTTCTGCGACAGCGGATCCATCACCCGGGCTGCGCAGCTGGCGATCGTGCGGCGGGAGACCACGGCTTTCCTGCTCCTGCATCTGGAGGATCGGGGCGACCTGGCTCCGCTGGTCTGGGGGCCTGCGGCGCCGGGCACGGTGCGTCAGGATCGCACCGTGTCGGACCTGGACGGCAACGGCGCGGTCGACGGCGCGGACCTGGCCGTGCTGCTGCTGGGATTCGGGGCCCCTGGCCGTGGCGACCTGGACGGCAACGGCACCATCGACGCCGGCGACATCGGGGCCTTGCTCCTCGCCTGGGGCACCTGAGCGGGGGCGGTACGCTTCGCCGCCCATGGCCCGCATCGCCCTCATCAGCACCGGCGGCACGATCGAGAAGACCTACGAGGAGCTCGGCGGAACGCTCAGCAACCGCGTGAGCGTGCTCGACGTGATGCTGGCCCAGCTGGAGCTGCGCGGCATCGAGGGCGTCACCCGTGTCTCGCTCATGAACAAGGACAGTCTGGAGATGACCGCGGCCGACCACGACCGGATCGCCCAGGAGGTGGAGCGGCAGGCGCAGACGCACCAGGGCGTGGTGGTGGTGCACGGGACCGACCGGCTGGCCCGGAGCGGCGAGGTCACGCTGTCGCAGTTGCACGCGTCGGGCGGTCCGCGGGTGCCGGTGGTGTTCACCGGGGCCATGCGGCCCTTCGAGCTTCGTCGCACCGACGCCACCCAGAACCTGACCGAGGCGCTGCTGGCGGTGCAGATCCTCCCGCCGGGCGTCTACGTGGCCATGCACAACCGCGTGCTGGCCTTTCCGGGCGTGCGGAAGGACCCGGCCACGCTCACCTTCGTGAAGTGAGGTTCAGTGCTGGGCGGAGGTCTCCGCTCCCAGCGTCTCCGTGTGCATCATGCGCCGGAGCATCGGGGCCAGCAGGAAGAGCAGCAGCGCCGAGCCTGCGGCCGCGATGGTGATCATGCCGAACACTTCGCGGTAGGCAGGAAGTCCGGCCAGCGGGGTGATGGGGGCGTCGCCGTCGCCGGACACGGCGGTCATCTTGGCGATGGCGGCCGCCAGAAGGTGGCTGAAACTGGTGGCCAGGAACCAGGCGCCCATGATGGTGCTCACCATGCGCACGGGCGAGAGTCGGGTGACGAGCGACAGGCCCACGGGCGAGAGGCAGAGTTCGCCGGTGGTCTGCAGCAGGTAGCTGAGGATCAGCCAGCCCAGCGCCACCATGCCGTGACGGTCGGCGTTCACGGCCCCCAGCCAGAGCGCGCCGAAACCCGCGGAGACCTGAAGGATGCCCAGCGCGAACTTCACCGGTGCGCTGGGGTCGTTCCCCGACCGTCCCAGCCAGCCCCAGAGCAGGGTGAAGGGGAGGCCGAACACCAGGATGAGCATGGGATTCGCGGCCTGGAACACGCTCGCCTTGATCTCGCTGCCGCCCACCGCCAGGCCACGGGCCACCTGGTCCGGCGTGGCGGTGAAGCTGACGTAGCCCGCCTCGTCGGGCGCGCCGGGCACGGTCGCCGCGGCGGTGCGGGCCTTCTCGGCACGCTCGATGTCCTCCAGCGTCCAGGTGCGTCAGGCCACGTCGTGAGCGAGGAACTCCTGGGTGACGGGCACGCGGTCGTAGGCCTGACCCGCCACCACGGGGGTGCCGTCGATCACGCGGCTCACGTTGCGGTCGGTGAAGTTGTTCACGCTGCTTCCGCCCTGCTCGAAGAAGGCCCAGAAGAGCATGCTGAAGAAGCAGAGCACCAGCACCACCACCAGTCGGTCCCTCTCCACGCGTTCGGCGCGCATGGCGCCCCACAGGATGGAACCGAAGGCCAGGATGCCCACGGCGTTCATGAGCCACGTGACCCACGCTTCCCGGCTGGTCAGCAGCGCGAAGAACGGCACCGCGACCAGCGTGAGCACGACGGTCAGCAGGAGCGGACCCTTCACGCCCTCACGAGGCGGCCGGCCGACATGGACAGGGACGCCGCCGTCGGCCAGGCGGACGAAGCTCACGGCTCCAGCGGCCAGCAGCGCGAGCGCCACGGGCGCGTTGAGCAGAAGCTGCAGCGTGTTGTTCCGGGCGCCCCAGATCATGGTCCCGAGCAGGCCGGCGACCGCCAGCAGGATCATGGACCGGGCCAGGCCGGCGGGGGCCACGAAGGTGGCCAGGCCGGTGAGCATGCCGACGGTCGCCAGACCGAAGCCGTAGTGATAGCCGTAGGTCTCACCGATGTAGCCGCAGACCAGCGGTGCCAGGGCGGCGCCCAGGTTGATGCCCATGTAGAAGAGCGTGAACCCGGCTTCTCGCTTCGTGCTCCCCGCGGGGTACAGCGCACCCACCATGGTGCTGATGTTGGGCTTGAAGAAGCCGTTGCCGCAGATGAGAAGACCGAGCGCGCCGAAGAAAGCCCATTCCTGCTCCACGGTCAGCAGCAGGTGGCCCGCCGCCATGAGCAGGCCGCCCCAGATCACGCTGATGCGGGCGCCCAGGAGGCGGTCGCTGATCATGCCGCCCAGGTAGGGGGTGGCGTAGACCAGGGCGCCGTACGCGCCGTAGATGGCGTAGGCGCGACTGTCGTCGGTCTTCATGAATCCCTTGATCATGTAGAAGACCAGCAGGGCGCGCATGCCGTAGAACGAGAACCGCTCCCACATCTCGGCGAAGAACAGCAGGAACAGGCCGGAGGGGTGACGCTCGGCGGTGGAGGGGGCTGGGCTCTGCATGCGGCGGACGATATCGCATCGACTCGCGTTCGGTCAGAATGGAGCCGTGGACCAGGATCGCCTCATTCCGCTTCGCCGCCCGCCGCGCCTGCTCGTGGAGCCCGGCCTGTGGGTCCCGCCCGGAGCCGACCTGGACGCGGTCGATCGAGCCTTCCAAGCCGCGTGCCGGGACAACCCGCGACTTCACGACGGGCCGATCTGGCACGTGCTTTCCCATTCGCGCGACGGGCACGGCGGCGTGACGCTGCACCTGATGGAGAGCGCGTACCGGTTCCAGGCGGTGGCTCGCCGCGAGCACCGCGATCGGCCGGGTCCCGCGCGGCCGTTGGGCGTGAAGTGCCTGGCCCGTTCGCCTCGAGGTTGGCTGATGGGTCGCCGCTCGCTCCGCAGCCTGACCTACGGAGGCCTCTGGGAGTTCCTGGGCGGAGGCTCGCTGCACCCGGCGGAGGAGCCCGGTGCGGCGGCGCTGCGCGAACTGCGGGAGGAGTCGGGCGCGCAGGCCGCGGGGCCCGCGGTGCCGGTGGCGCTGCTCTTCGACGGCCAGGTGGGCACCTGGGACATCGTGCATCGGGTGGAGGTGCACGGCGTGACCGGCGATCCCGCCAGTTGGGAGCACGAGGAGGTGGTCGAGGAGGCGGAGCCCGCACGACGCGAGCCCGCCTCGCGCGCGACCGTGCTGCTGCGGCCCCTGGCCGTCGAATGATCAGCGTTCGAGCAAGGCCACCGGCTCCGCCGCAGGACGGGCGACCCACTTGACCTGCCCGAGCGCGTTGGTCACGGCCTGACTGGCCGCGCGTCGCATGGCCCGGGACTGGGCGTCGTCCAGACGCGCGGTCACCGTGCCCAGCATCTCGGCCGGGCTGAGCAGGTCCACGAAGCCCTTGGTGCGGGCCACGAGCGAAAGGTTGCTGCCGGTGATCAGCAGGCCCATGGAACCGTCGTCGGGCTTGCCGCGAGGCCATGCGAATCCGCCGCCGCCGTAGACGCCGACCTCGCCCTCGGCGAACACCACCAGTCGGATGGAGATGTTGGTGGTGGTGGGCTCCATGGGAGTCAGGCCGGGCTTGGGCTCCCAGAGCAGCTGGATGTTGACCACCTGGCCGCTGGGCTTGCCGCCGGCCGTGAGCTGGTCGAGCGGAATGTCGCTGCTGTAGAAGCTGACCTGCGCGGGCTCGATCATGTACCACGCCTCGGTCGGCGCGGTGCTCACCTTCACGGGGTTGTCCGTCAGGCCCGAAGTGGTCAGCTCGGTGGTGGTCCACGGCCACTGCACGCTGTAGCAGGCCGCCACGGCCAGCACGCAGACGAGGAGCGCCAGGCGTCGAAGCAGCCTCATGCCGCGGCTCCCACGCCGTCGCTCAGATGCGGTCCGGAGGTGCCCAACGCCGCGAAGCAGTCCCGCTCCACCACTTCCCGCAGCGCTCCCGAGGGAATGCGGGGTCCCTGCACGGGAGCGCACGCGTTCACGCGAAGCACCGTCTCGGCCGCCTCCGCCGGCATGGCGAAGGGGAACGCGCTGCCCAGCAGCACCCGATCCATCACGCCCAGGGCCCACGCGTCGCGCAGCGAGCCGTAGAGACGCCACGCGGTGGGCACCAGCGAACTGGTCTCGGTGAACAGGTTCGGATGGCGGCTCAGCATGGCCAGGCACTCGTCGACCCAGGGCCAGCCGAAGCCGCCGATGAGGATGCGAAGCTTCGGAAATGCGCGGGCCGGCTCGTCCCACACGCTGGGGCGGGCGAAATCCAGCGGCCCGGTGTTCAGCTTCGTCCCCAGAGGTGCGGCGATCACGGGCAGGCTCCGCCGCTGACACTCCTCCCACAGCTCCATGGCGTGCGGGTGCGTGGGATGCACCGCCTGCGCCGCCGGCGCCACGCACACGCCGCGCAGGCCCAGGGCCAGCGCCACCTGCAGGTCCTCGCGCCAGGAGGGGGCCATCGGATCGATGCCCGCGAATCCCGCGAGCCGGATGCCGTCGCGGGCCACCGCGTCGGCCACCTCGCGGGCATCCACATGGATCTGCATCACCTCGGATCGCAGCCCGCAGACGATGGCCGCGGTCATGGGACGCACCGCCTCGGCCAGCTGGTCGAAGCTGCCGTCCAGACGCGCCCACGGCCCGCCCGCGTCGGCGGCGAACCGACCCGACAGCGCGGGGCCCAGCCGCTGGGGGTGGTTCCAGGCGTAGGTCAGCGCGTCGAAGGGCACGGCTCGATCATACGGAAGCGCGCCGGGCGGTCATGAGCGCACAGGTGCCCATGGTCATGCGGAGCACCCGCGGATCGTGCAGTCCGGCCTGGACCGCCGCCGCGGCGATGCCCTCGGCGCCCACGAAGGTGTCCACGCTCCGGGGCAGGTAGTGGTAGGCGCCGCTGCGGTCGCGGGCGATCCAGCTGGCCGTCCAGGGCATGATGCGCTCGGTGTAGAGGCGATGAAACCATCGCACCGGCGCCAGCGAGGGCCGGTCGAACTCCAGCACCGCCAGCACGCCGCCGGGCCGGAGCACGCGGCGGAACTCGCGCATGGCGGCCCGCATGTCGCCCACGTTGCGCAGACCGAACGCGATGGTCACCGCGTCGAAGGAGCGCTTCTCCTGCTCCAGGTCCGTGGCGTCGCCGTGCAGGAAGGACGGGGCGAAGGTGCCGTGCCGCCAGGCGCGGTGCTGCGCCTTGTGCCGGGCCAGGTCGAGCATGCGTGGGGTGTAGTCCACGCCGGTCACCATGGCGCCGGCCTCGGCGAAGGCCTCGCTCAGGTCGCCGGTGCCGCAGGCCACGTCGAGCACGCGGACGCCTCGAAGGTTGGAACGGCCCAGCCGCGTCATCACCTCGCGCACGGTGCGGCGGCGCCAGATCTGGTCCAGGCCGAAGCTGTGCAGCCGGTTGTTGAGGTCGTAGGCGTGGGCGATGGCGTTGAACATGTCCTGCACGCGGCGCGCCTTGTCGGGCGCCTGGTGCGGATCGGCGACGAGCGCTTCGCGCGTCCACGCGGTCTGCTGGGCGGTTGGGGCGGCTTCCGGCTTCACGGCCCGGGATGGTAGGCCCCCAGGTGTCGCATAACGAGCGAGCGTGGTTCCGATATCGCGATCTTGATCCCGGGTGTCGTGGGCCGTGGGGCGAGGCCGAAACACCTCCTTGCCGCCGGAGCGCGGCCTCTGACCACCGGACCGAAGGCGATGGAGTCGCCCGAAGTTCCAAGCCCACGGAACCCGACCCCATGCCCGCCACCGCCCATGTCGAATCGATCGTCGAGAGCCTGATCCCCGTGCTGCTGCAGGGCGACCGCGCCACCGCACGCACGCAGGTGGCCCGAGCTCTCGCCTCCGGCCTGACCGCCGAGGCGTTCACCGAGCAGGTGGCTTGGCCGATCCACGAGTCGCTGCACAAGCTGCATCGGCACGACCAGATCGAGCGACTGAGCTTCAACTACGCCACGCGCCTGCTGCGGAGCGTGGTGGACCAGGTCCAGATGGGCTACACCCGTGCCGAGCGGAACGGCCAGACCGTGATGCTCTTCTGCGGTTCCGGCGCGAACGAGGACCTGGGTGGCCAGATGGCGGCGGATCTGCTGGAAGCCTCCGGCTACCAGGTGCTCTTCGCCG
>CAIOTP010000115.1 GCA_903861235.1 uncultured bacterium
AGCGTCACCACCGTGTCGCGCGCCTCGGCCAGGCGCGAAGTCAGCCGATCCAGGCGACGCAGGGTCATGGGCGGTCGCTGCAGCGATCCGAAACGGTGCGGGCTGCTTGCGCCGCAGCCTCGCCGGCCCGTGTTGAGCTCCAGGATCAGCTGCTGCGGCGGCAGCGACGGCGCAGCGTCGGCCAACCGCGAAACCGCCGCCACGATCGTCTCCTGATCCGGATCGGCGTGCCTCAGCAGCAGTGGCTCGATGGACCGCCTGATGCGCAGGATCGCCCGCGGCGTGTCCATGATCAGCCGCTCGCGAAGCGTGGCGATGGCGGTCGGGGGCCGCATGCGCTCCGGCTGCCGCGACCAGTCGACCCGGGACTCGAGCCAGGCACCGATGCTCGGCACCTGACCCGAGGCCAGCTCGCCGACCGCGTCACGGGAAAGCAGACAACCGCTGGCGCCGGCAGGCCCCGGCGCAAAGTGCATCCACTGCCTCCGGGCAGACTGACGGGCCGCCGCGACCATGCCGTCCGCTCCCCACGCCTCGCGAACCGCCACCAGCGGCCAGTCGGGTCCGCACAGGAAGGCGTGGGAGGCGCGGGCCATCTCCATGGCCTGGCCCACGGCCGTCGTGTCCAGGATCTCGTCGAACACGCTTCGCCCACCCAGACCGCCTCGCCAGCACGCGTCGCACCATGCTCTCGACGACCACCGGCTGCGTCGCTGGATCGAGTCCGGCGCCGGCCCGCGCCGGGCAAGCACCAGCCGGCCCTCCACGGGAAGGCCGTCCAGCGCGGCGGCCGGGTCCCAGCCCTCGGGCACCGCCAGCACCACCTGCGCCAGTTCCCTCGCGTGCAGCAACCGTTCCAGTGTGCGACGCATCACGGTGCGATCGCCCAGAGCGGAAGCCAGGCTCCGCTCCACTCCGGTGCCGCCACGATCAGGGTCCACGGGCACCACCGCGATGGCCCGGACCTCCTCGCGGTTCACACGGACATCGGCCTGCGGTCGTGCGACCGAGGACCGACGCTCGGGGGCCGGGGGCAGATCGGGAACTCGCCGCGTGGCGTGTCGCTGCAGCGCCTCCGCCAGCGACATCTGGTCCGTGTGCCGCTTGGTGCAACCACCTTCGGTCGCGTCGATCACCACGCGTCCGGCCCGGCGGTCCTCGTCGAAGGCGGCCTCGAGGGCGGCGCGTTCGCGACGCAGCATGGCATCCACGAGCACCGTGCGACCACCTCGATCCGGCTCCCGGAAGAGACCCCCCTTCCTCATGGCGATGCGGCGGGCGTGGAGCCAGTCCCAGGATCGGAACGGGTGGCTCTCCAGGGCCCACGCACGGTCCAGCGCGTGACCGGGCGCGTGAGCGATGCCGTCCACGAACGCCAGGTCGACGCCGGCCAGCACCACGGTGCCGCAGCCCAGATGTCGAAGCAGCAGGTGCGCCGCGAAGGTCTCGTCACCGTCTCCAGCCGAGCCCGGAACGCGCCACGCCCGCCCCGGCAGCGCCGCATCTTCCGCCGCTTCGCCCCAGGCCACGATCGCAGCCCCGGACTCCACGGCCGACTCCGCATCCAGCGTGCGGGGGCGTTCGCACGCCACCACCACGTCGGGGTGCACGCCCAGCCTCTTGAGCGGCCCCATGGAATCGATGGTGGCCACCACGAGCCGCCGGGTGGCCCAACGCTCGTCGGCAAGCGCCGCACCGTTGCGGGAAAGGCTCGGCCCCGCGGAGACCAGCACCCCCAGGCATCCCTCGGCCTTCCGGTCCCAGGCGTCCCCGAGCTCGCTGGCCAGCAGCGACTGCCACAGCGCCACGCGATGTGCCGTCAGCTCGGAGTGCGGATCGACGCTCACGGTCTCAGCGTATACCTGCGGTGACGGACATGGACTGGATCCTCTCCCATCCCCTCTCCGTCCTCGTGCTCTCGGTGCTGGTGTCCGTGCCCCTGGCGTGGATCGGCGGCGCGCG
>CAIOTP010000116.1 GCA_903861235.1 uncultured bacterium
CCTGCTGGCCGCCTGCTCGAGCAGTTCCGCGGATCGGACCAGGGCCGAGGCGGCCCCGGGGCCGGCCTGACCCGAAGCCACCAGCCGCTGGACCTCGCTCCGATAGGCCTTCACCACCTGCCGCAGGTTGAGCATGCCCTGAGCCGCGTCGGAAGCCGAGAGGTAGCTGGAGTTGGCCCCCGAGAGAAGCGCGGAGAACTGCTGATCGGCCTGCTCGGCCGCACCACCTGCCGAGGTCACCTCGTCATGCAGGTCACGGACCGCGTCGACCACGTCCCGGGCTCGCACCACGAGGGTCTCCTGCCACTCGTCGTCGATGGCGTGTATGCCTTCAAGCGCCTGGAATCCCGAGGCGTCCGTCGCCTCGTTGCCCTCTTCCTCGTTGATCGCCGCATCAAGGCTGCCGCGGAGCGCCTGCACCTCCGCAACGTCAACCCCGCCCTGCGCCGCGAGATCCTGCAGTTCGATCTCGGCGCCCGCCTCGCCGGTCCACTGCTGCTCCAGCTGCTCCTTCCGAGCGAGCAGCTCTTCGATCGCCGACTCTCGGGCCTCCCCGGCAGACACAGCCTGGTTGCCAGCAGCCAACGCGACGCTGGAGAGGGACTCCACTTCACCGGCCACATCGGCGACCTGGTCCTTCGCCCTCCGCTGCAAGTCCAGCAGCCCCTCCAACGGCGACTGGGTCACCACCGAGGCGTTCGTCTCGGCCGCCGCGATCTGCTGCTGCTGCTGCGGGTTCGTCGGGGCATTACCCGCGTTTCCCTGGGCAGCAGCCTGCTCCAACTGCGCCCCATCCACGATGGTCCCCACGATCTGGGGCGGGCCGAGCGTGTTCATCCACGCGTTCTTCACCGGGTCCTTCTCGGAGGAGGAGCTCTTCCCGTCGCCCGAGAGGAAGTACCGGAGGTTGCCTGCCACGTACCGGACCTCGATCGCGTTGATCATGTTGGTCCGGGCCCCGGTGATCTCCACGCCGTTGAGCACGCCGCTGTTGACGGCGAACCCCGTGCCTCGCACCGCCAACGTGGTCTGCGGGGTGACCACCTTGAAGTCGTTGGCGAACCCCTCGACCCGGTCCACCTTGAAGTCGACCCGGCCCGTCTTCACCGCCGCGGTGGTGCGGAGCGTGTCGCCTTCACGCACGACCGTGGGCACCTGGAAACTCGTGCCCGAGTCCACGAGCACGGAGGCGTTCTTGCCCAACCGGAGCGTGGCCCGACTCCGAAGTCCGGTGCGGACCTCGGCGCCCTGCGAGACCAGGTCGTTCACGGCGGCCTCACGCCACGGCTCCTGCTCGGAGGCTCGCCAGCGAACCTTGCCCTGGACCTCCATGAAGAGACCCTTCAGCGGCTCGGCCTGTGGAACGGCATCCGCGGCCACCATCAGGAGGGCGAGCGAGGCGATGACGAGGCAGAGAAGCTTGCTCATCGAGGATCTCCTGTTCCACCGCCGTTGCCGTTGCCATTCCCGATGCCGATTCCATTGCCGTTGCCGTTGCCGTTGCCGTTGCCGTTGCCGTTGCCGTTGCCGTCGTCCCCGATGTTCAAGCCACGATCGAGGGCTGCAGGGACGGCGTTCGCCGCCGCGGCCGCCGCGTGTCCATCCCTCAGGTTCGCCTGCATCGCCCAGGAATTGTCCAGGATCGCGTCCATGGCCACCTGCGATCGTTCAGCCCAATGGGCCGCACGCCGCACCAAGGCGCTGCCTGCGTGCTGTGCGAAGACGCGGTGACCAAGGGTGCGTGCGGAACCGGCGTCGGCGAAGGCCTGCTCCGCGGCCTCCAGGGCCCTGATCGCGTCCAACTTGGCCTGCTGTGCAAGAGCCGAGGCCTCCGTCGCGGCCTTGCGAGCCTCCGGCGTGTTCTCCTGCGCCGATCGAGCCGCGAAGGCTCGATCGAAATTGATCGCACTGCCGGGCACATCGGTCACGGACTCCATGTCGAGCTGGTCCCGCAAGGCCGCGATGGCCGCATGCAGTTCCCACTGGGTCTGGGTCAGATCCGCGAGATCACCCGGACCGTTCTGAAGCGCGTCGTGCACCACGCCCATCCACAGGACCTGAATGTGCTCGTTCAAGTCCAATGCCAGTCGGGCCGCGGAGACGTCGACATTTTCCTGCCCGCGACCGCCAAGATTGGCGCCGTCCACGCTCCACAGCGTGGCGTTGGCGTAGATGCCCATCAGCCGACCCATCATCTCCTGCCGCGAGGTTTCGGTTCCGAGCGGCGCGGCAGCCTGAAGTGCCAGCAGGTCCCTGCTCGTCGCGTTGCTGTGCTCCGTGGACCAGGCCCTGGCGTTCTCGAGCGCCTCCACCACGCCCAACTTCCCCGGGTTCGGTGCGCTCTGGATGGGGGTGCTGGTGAACACGTCGGGACGATTCCCTGCCTCGATGTTCTGGATCCTTCCCCACAGCCCGCCGTCCATGCCCGAACCCATCACCCCCGACGCGGGATCCACCAGACCCTGACGCACCGCCTGCTCGATCAGGTGCTCCGCGGAGAAGCCGCCATCCTGGATCTGGGGCAGCGCCTGGGCCCAGGCGGGGTCACTGACGTCATGCGCGAACGTCGTGGCCGCGGAGCGGACATCCGCCGTCAGGTCCACGGCCGTCTGAACCTCGTCCGTGAACTCCGGCACCTTGACCCTGACCTCCAGCAGCGCTTGGCGAAGATCCTGGGGAAGGTTCTGCTCCCAACCGGGAGGCAGGTCCCCCGCGCCGCCGCCTCCGGTGCCTCCCGTTCCCCCGGAGCCTCCCGTGCCTCCACCGTCGCCACCCTGACCAGCGGTTCCCGAAGGTCCCGGGATGAGTTCGGGCTGTCCAGTGCTCTCCGAGGCGAAAGACCGAAGCGCATCCGGAGCGGTGGGCTGGTTTGCCGCCACCACCAAGGCTCCACCCGCTTCACCGTAGGCCTCCGCAGCCGCGATCTGCTGCTGCTGCTGCGGATTGGTCGGAGCATTTCCGGCCGTGCCTTGCGCCGCCTGCTGCACCAGTTGCTGGTTGTTCACGAGCGCACCGACCACCGGCGGCGGTCCCACGGTGCTCACCCAGGCGTTCTGAACGGGATCCTGCCTCTCGCTGGTGCTGCGGCCCTGTCCACTGACGAAGTAGCTCAGGTTCTGGGCCACGTACTTCAGCTCGATGGCGTTCATCATGTTGGTCCGCGCACCGGTGACCTCGAAGCCCTGCAAGGGTCCGGTGGCCAGGCTGAAGCCCGTGCCGCGCACGGCCAGCGTGGTCTGAGGCGTGACCACCTTGAAGTCGTTGGCGAAGCCGTCGAGCTTGTCCACCTTGAAATCCACCCGGCCGGTGCGCACCGAGGCCGTGGTTCGCAACTGGGCGTTCTCCTCGACCACTTCCGGCACCTCGAAGGTGGTGCCCGAGTCCACCAGCACGGTGGCGTTTCGGCCCACACGCATGGTCGCGCGGCTTCGAAGGCCCGTGCGGATCTCCGTGCCCGCCTCCACGATGTCGTTCACCTTGGCATCACGCCACTCCGCGTCCGCCGAGGGACGCCACCGCACCTTCCCGGCCACGTCCATGAAGATCGCCTGCAGCGACTTCACCGCCACCGCCGACGACGAAGCGGGACCCGCGTCCTGCGCAACCGCCGACGCCGAACCCGCCGACGCAAGGCCGCAGGCCGTCAGCAACCGCAGGATGTGCATGAGCTTGGACATGGACTCCGTTGGATCCGCCACGGCGGACCGATCCTCTGAAAATACGAGCATCCGATGAACGTCGGACCCTGACAACTCCGCAGCCTCACAAACTGGGCTGGTTCTCGGACGGCGCGGCAGGCTTCGCTGGCTTCATGGTCCCCGGCACGGAGGACGGCACCCCAGAGGGCGGTGGCACCACGGGCTTGGCCCTTTCGGGCCGTGACTTGGCTGCAGGCACCGCGGGAGGCGCGGCCGCCGCGGGCACCGGAGCCCCAGTGGGCGGAACAGGTGCCTTGGCCTGGGCGGGCGGCACAAAGGGAACGCTGCGTGGCTTGGGCGGCCCCGGGTCCGCGGGCGGAACGGCGGGAACGCGGGCCGGGATCGGCGGCCCGGACGCAGCAGACGCGGTGGGCTTGGGCGGCTCGGGTGCCTCCAGGGGTCCCTTGTCGGGCAACGGGCCCTCCTGGATCGCAGCCTCGTTGCCGGGCGTCTCGGTGCTGGAGCCCGCGGGCATGCCCAAGGGCGTGCGGGGCGAAGAAGCATCCTTTTCGTCGCCGGGGTGTCCCGCAGGCGTCCCCAGCGGACTGGGCAGCCGCTCGCGGCGATTCTTGCCGGCGATCCGGTCGAGGCGGTTGATGAAGTCCACGAACTCGGCTCCGGTCAGGATCTGGTTCTCCGTGCGAAGCGGCAGGATCTCCATGTACACCAGTTCTCTCGTGGCGTATCGCGGCAAGGGCCCGAACAACCGCATGCTGACGCCACCTTCCACGCCCATGACCACGCAGCCTGCGGTGGCCATCCAGCCCACCTTCGCGGCCTCGTTGGGCTTCTGCGGCGATCCGCCCCGGAACCAGCCACGCTTCCGCCCTTCCTGCACGCGAGCCTCGTACGAGGTGCACGGGTCGCTCCCGTCCTGAAGCAGGATGAAACCGTGAAGCGCATCGTTGTTGGTGACGGCGGGCATGCGCTCGACGGCGCCCAGGAACTCGATCTCCTGATCGGCCGAGGGGTACTGGTCCACCGCCGAATTGCTCATGACGTAGGGCCGACAACCCGCCAGGACCCACACCAGGCAAGCCGTCAGGCAGACGTGGATGACGCGGTCAGAACGCATAGGTCAGCCCCGAGTAGACGAAATCCCTGGCTCCGCCCTCGCCCGGGAAGAACACCGAGGTGTTGGGCAGGAAGATGCCGTAGCGGATGTTCAGGTTCAGGTCGCTGCTGATGCGCCAGTCCAGCAGCACGTCCACCTCGCCACCCACCAGGTTGCTGCCGCCAGGCACGGTGAGCACGCTGATCGGCGCTCCATTGTCCACCTTCATGAACAGGAATCCGTTCACGCCCAGACGCAGTTCGCTCAGGAGCGGATGGGTGGGAAGCAGGTTGGTGCTCACGCCCAGAGACGGACAGAACAGGTTGGCGGGCTCCGGCGACAGCGCCAGGCCCGTGTTGATGTAGCCCAACGAGTTGAAGCTGTGGTCCGTGACCCCTGGCGCGATGCCGCCGAAGGTGGTGCCGCTGTCCAGCCGGGCCGAGGAGCCTGATCCCACCAGGAACTGCGCGTCCGCACGGGTGTCACCGGCGTCGCGGGCCAGCCAGGTCAGTCCCACCACGCCGGCGCCGGCGCTGATGTCGTTGGTGACCTGGGGCTGCGTCAAGGTGGGGCTGGTCGGATCCAGCGGATCGCTCAGCGTGTTGCCGTACTGCCAGACGAACTCGGACCGGTAGACGACCTGCGGCCCCATGCTGCCGGAGGAGCCGAAACCCACGTAGCCGCTGTTGTAGTCGAAGGTGGTGGGCACCGGGAACGGCGAGGTGGGAAAGAGCGTGGCCTGCTGACCGCCGTTCATGTCCTGCTGCCACAGGTAGTACACGAAGGGTCGGTGACCCGCGATCCCGGTCCATTCGAGCTTGGCTCCGGAGAAGAGTCGACTGGTGTCCGTGTCGTAGCCGGGACGCGAGGTGTCCCAGTCCACCGTGTCGTAGCCCGCGGATTCGGCCAGCATGCCCGTGATGGTCAGGTCGCCCAGCTTGAGCTCGGTCTCGAGCGCGTACGCGTAGTTGCTGAAGACCAGGCCCTGCGCCCAGATCACGTAGTTGCGGCCGCCGCGCACGATCAGGTTGAAGTCGGCCGGCCGCTTCCCCTGCCGCGACTGCACCAGACCCGCCAGGTCGAACTCGCCCCAGTAGATCTCGCCGATGGGCC
>CAIOTP010000117.1 GCA_903861235.1 uncultured bacterium
ACGTCCACGAACTCGCGAATCCAACCCTTCACGACCTTGAAGCTTTCCATTCGCTGATCTCCGTATGTGCGGGGCGCTCCCGCCTTGGTTTGCGTGCCTCGGCTCCGCCGAGAGGCGGGGCAGGCGGCCCACCGCGGACCGCCGCACGCAAGGTGTTTCGACAGGAAGGGGCCGGAAACAGCAGAAATTGCGGGGTGGGAACCTCGAAAACCCCCTCCTTGGGCCAAAAAACAGGGTTTTCCGATCAGCAGCCCTCGATGGGAGCCGAAATGTCGATCAGTGAGGCACGGCGGCGGTCACGGGCCCGTTCGAGCCGGCCTCGACCTGCAGGCTCGCGAGCAGCTTGCGGGGCAGGTCGCGGGAGGGCTCTCTCGCTGCGGCCTCGCGGAGCATGCGCTCGGCCTCGTCGCGATCTCCGCGATCGAGCGCCGCCACCCCCAGCAGCAGCCAGCCGTCGCACCGCTCCGGGCGGCACTGGGTCAGCACGCGGCCCGCCTCGGCCATGCGCGTGGCGTCGCCCAGTCGCATGGCGGCCATGCCCAGTATCGTGGCGTTGCGACCATCGGCATCCACCTGCTCACGAAGCGTGAGCATGAGGTCACGCGCCTCGCGGGCACGATCCAGCATGAGCAGGCAACGAGCGCGCATGCGCACCAGGTCCGCCCGCCGCGACTCGGGTTGCAGGGCCTCGTCATCCAGGGCGGCCACGCAGGCGGCCCACTGGCCCTGCTCGAAATGATTGTGGGCGATCTCCTCGGCCAGCGTGGTGGCCTTGGACGGATCCGTGCGGAGGCGGGCGGCCGCCAGCCAGTGCTCGCGGTCGCAGAGATCGCCGCGCTGACCTGCCAGGTCCGCACGGACGCGGTCCAGCACCGGGCTGAACTCGAAGGACTTGGCCACCGCGTCCAGGCGGGCCTGGGCCTCGTCCAGCCGATGCGCCGCGACCAGGGTTTCGCATTCGGCCGCCACATACTGCAGTTGCGAGGGCTGCAATGCCGCCGCCTTGGCGTAGGACAGGACCGCCTCGTCCAGCTCGCCCCATCGCTGGTGCACGATGCCCAGGTAGTAATGCGGTTCGGCGGCTTCGGGCGAGAGCTCGGCGGCCCTGGCGAAGCATTCGCGGGCCAGATCGACCCGCTTCATCTCCAGCAGGATCCGCCCTCGAAGCAGCTGGTAGCCACCATCCTTGGGGAACCGGGCGATCGCCTTGTCGACATACTGGAGCGCCGTCTCGAACTGACCGGCATGGAAGGACTGCAGCGCCTGGTCGAACACAACCTGCGCGTTCGCGCGGTCGAAGCGATCGCGGGCTTCGTTGCGAACCTGCTGCGAGCGCGGGGTGCCGCAGGAGGCCAGGACCAGTGCCGTGACGATGGTCGCGATTCGCCTCACGGCGTGGCCTCCTTCTCGGCGGCTGGGGGAGCCGGGGCGGCGGGAGCCGCCTCGTGCACGCCCTGCGGGAATCCAAGCAGGGTGCCGTTCTTGCGGATGTAGTCGGGCAGAAGGTCCAGTGAATCGAGCCGGTTCCGCCATGGCGCCGTGTTGTCGGCACGGATGTCCTCGCGGAGCTGGATCATGCTGGGCGAATTCGGGGCCACTCGGAGCGCCTGGTCGGCGTAAAGGGCGGCCTTCTCCCGGTCTCCACCTCGCCAGGCGTCCATGGCCCGCAGCTGATAGTTGCCGGCGATCTGGGCGTGCGAGAAGGGCAGCAGGCCGGCGCGGGCTCCTGCCTGCACGGCGTCGATGACCTTGAGGGCCTTGTCGCCGTCCATGGAGCTCTTGGGATCCTCGACCACCATGGGCGTCACCAGGAAGATGACCTCCTGACGCTTCGTCACATCGCCCTGGCCGCTGAAGGCACCCGGGACCATGTCGCCCAGGAAGGGGATCTGTCGGTTCGTCGTGGAGGTGTCCTCGCGGAAGAGCCCGCCCAGGACGATGGTCTGGCCGCTCCGTACGCGGACATTGGTTCGCAGTTCCTGATTGGTCTGGTTGGGGATCTGCACCGGTCCTGTCCCGGTGCCGGTGACGGACTGCACCGTCTTGTACTCCGCGTTGATGATCGATGGCGCCAGCTCCATCCGCACCATGCCGTCGGGGCTGATGAAGGCTCGGAAGGTCAGCTTGATGCCCGTGTCGATGTACTGCACTTCCTGCGTGGTGCTCGTCTGGGTCTGCGTGGTGGACAGGTAGCCCACCTTGGCTCCGATGTTGACCTGGGCCTTCTGGCGGTTGAGCACGGTCACCGTCGGTCGTGCGAGCACCGTGGTGTTCTTCACCTGATCGAGCATCTGCAGGAACACGGCGACGTCGTTCGTGAGCACGCCGACCTTCAGCGTGGGATCGGTCGCGATGTCCGTGGGGTACATGGACGCCGCGTTGGCGGTCGACGGGATGGGCGTGGGGTAGGGGGTCGTCGAGTTGAGCGAATTGTTCTTCAGCCCCGTGAAGGCGCTCATGGCGCCGCCGGAAACGCTGCTGAAGTCGATGTTGCCCACCACCGAAATGTCCATGCCGAAGGCGTCCTCCTCGGACACGTCGGTGACCAGGATGGTGGCTTCCACCCGGACCTGCTGCGGCTGCACATCCGCTTCCTTGAGCACCTTGGCGGCCTTCTCCAGCACGTCCGCGTAATCGTTCACCAGCACTCGGGTGGCGAAGGCGTAGGTGTCGCTTCCACCGTCCGCGATGGTGGGTTCGTAGCCTTCCTTGACCTTGCCCAGCGACACGGCGTTGCCGCCCTCGCTGAGCATGGGCTTCACCAGCGCCAGAGCGTCGTCAGGCGACAGGAACTGCAGCGTGAAGACCCGGGGTTCC
>CAIOTP010000118.1 GCA_903861235.1 uncultured bacterium
GCGATGCAGACCGTCGGTTGGGGCCTGTACCTGGCCAGCAGCTGGACGTGGTGCATCGGCATGTTCCTGCCCATCCTGCTGCTCCGCTGGTGGGGATGGCCCGGATTCCTGGCCTTCGCCATTCCCAACGTGCTCGGCTGCACGCTCTTCGGCTATGTGCTCACGCCGGACGCCAGCCTGGCGTTCACGCGGAGGTTCGGCGCGTGGATCCGCATCTTTGCGGCCGCCACGATCGCGTACCAGGTGGGCTTCCTGCTGCTGGCGGGGCCGGCTGCGGCGTTGGCGGTGGCGGCGCCCCTGACGCTGGCCCTGCTGCTGGCCGACCGGAGCACCGTGCTGCGCACAGGCGGAGCCTTCATGGCCACCGGGGCCGCGGCGTGGTTGGCCAGCGTCGCACTGTTCACCCAGCTGGGTGCCGGCGTGCTGCCGAACCTGCCCTCTGCAGGCACCCTGGCTCCGGGCTCGCTGGTCTGGGCCGCACCGTTCATGGCCTTCGGCTTCCTGCTGTGCCCCTATCTCGATCCCACCTTCCATCTTGCCCTTCAGCGAACGCCCAGTCGCCATGCCTTCGCCGTGTTCGGCGCGGCCTTCACGGCCATGCTGCTCTTCACGGCCGCGTACTCGGACGTCTCGCCGGGTTCCGCCAGCGTGCCGAACGCCGTGCTGTGGCACTGGGGCCTTCAGACCACCTTCACCATGATCGCGGTCACCGCCGCCATGCGAGGTCTGGAGCCGGTCGCCTGGCTGGGTGGCTCGCGCGGGCTGGCTGTGGGTCTGGTGGTCGCCGCCTGCATGGCGCTGGGCTGGAACTACGGTTGCGAACGCTGGCTGCCCGCCCTGGCGGCGGAGCTCCGCCCCCCCTCGGGAGCCGTGCCCGGCGAGGCCACCTACCTGCGCTGGCTGGGTCTGTACGGCGTCCTCTTCCCGGGCATGGTGCTTCTCGGTCTCAGGGGCGTTCCCGGGCTCGTGATGGCCCTGGCGCTGGTGTCCGCCGGCGTCCTGGCCGAATTCGGCATGATCGGCGGCCGATTCCCCCTGCTCGCCGTGGCCGTGGCGGTGCTGGTCTCCGCCTCGCTCTGGCCGCGTCGGCCGATCCAGGAAACCCGGGAAATGGCGCCGTCGGAGTCTCGTTGACTTCGCATCGAGCGCACCATGGCCCTTCCTGCCGAACTCAAGCCGCTGGCCGACAAGTCCTTCGAAGAGGACGCCGCGCGTCACCTTCTGGCTCGTGCCGGATTCGGCGGCACGCCCGAACAGGTCCGCGCGCTGGCCGGCCTGGGGCTGGCCAAGGCCGTGGACACGCTGGTCGACTACGAACGGCGGCCCTATCCGGATCAGGCGGTGGAGGATTTCGACCGCGACATCCTGAAACCGCTGACCGACGAGGAGCGGCAGGCGCTGGCCGCCGCGAGACGCAGCAACGACCAGGCGACGCTCCAGCGGTTCGAGCGCGAGCGCAACCGGAGGCAGGCCGCCGATCGCGACCAGATGCGCGAGATGCAGAAGTGGTGGCTGCGGCGCATGATCGAGACGCCCCGGCCGCTCGAGGAGAAGATGACGCTGTTCTGGCACGGCCAC
>CAIOTP010000119.1 GCA_903861235.1 uncultured bacterium
GGCCGATCGCGTGCGGAAGGCGAGCGGCGTGCCTTGCGAGTGGCAGGCGTGGGCCTCGCCCGTGCGTCTGCCCGAAGGCACCACCATGCTGATGAACGCCACGCACCTGGGATGCGCCCCCGAGCTGGAGCCCGTGCCCGTGGACTGGTCCACGGTGGAGCCCGGCTGCCTGGCGGTGGACGTGATCACGAACCCACGCCTGACGCCCTTCCTGAAGTCCGCGCGAGACCGTGGATGCCCGATCGTGGACGGTGTGGAGATGCTGGTGCAGCTGGCCATGCAGATCTTCGAGCGATGGACCGGGATCCCCCCCCAGGAATCCGTCTTTCAGCGGGCCGTGGCCTCGGCGCTGGGCGAGGCGGACGGCGATCAGAGCCGATGATCGACCGCAGGCGGTCGCGGCTCAGCCCTCGCGCGACATGATCGCCTCGAGCTGACAGTCTTCTCGACCGCAGGAGCAGCCACATGAATCCTGGGAGGCGGCGGTCTGCCCGGCACGCCCCAGACCGGCACTCCACGCGGCGTGCGGCTGCGGGGAACCGGAGTGCCGGCTCCGCGAAGCGGCTGCCCGCTCCTCGGAGGCGTTCGTGAACAACCAGCGAAACAGGCTTGAATCGAACACGGTGCTCCCTCCGCGGTCCGTTCCACTCCCCCGGGGCTCCAGCACCGGGCTGGTCCAGATTCCGATTCCCCCGCCTCGGGTGCAAGGTCAATTCCCAACGAAACCAGATTCCCCGCAAGCGCAGCGGCGACGCTGGTCAGCCCTGCATGCGGCGCTCAGGCCTGCCGCAAGGCGATGCCGGGGCTCCACCCCGCCGGCGCCAGCCGGAAGCCGCTGAATTCGAAGCCAGGCGCCACCACGCAACCCACCAGGGACCACGCTCCGAGTGATCGGGCCGCCTGCCAGGCGTGCGCTGGCACGGTCGCCTGGGGCGTCTCTCCCGAAGCCACGGCAAGGCCCAGAATGTGTCGCTCGAGAGCGCCCTGCCCGTGGGATCCGTGGGCGATCGAGAGTTCAAGCGGCGAGCCTCCATGCCAGCACCACACCTCGTCCGCATCCACGGCATGCCAGGCGCTTCGCTCGCCCTCCTGCAGCAGGAAGAGCACGCTGGTGCAGGCGTCGCGGCCACCGGAGTGATGGCCTTTCGCGCCGACGGCCTGTGATCCTCCGCCGTCCGGCAGCACGCGGAGCGCACTGCGGAAGGTCTCCCGATAGTGCCCCCCCTCCGGGTGCGGCTTCAGGGCCAAGGCCTCGATCATCTCCCGCGCCGTCAGGTGAGCCATGTCGGCAAGATAGGGACTTGCCGCGACCCGCCGTGAACGACCTGCGGCCCGCACGGGGTCCGAGAGGATCTCTCCGGCCGCAGCTCCCTCGACCGAGATACCAAGGCATGGTGCAGGCCATGCCCGGCATCGCCACCGCCATTTCGCGGCTGCATCCCCTGCTCGCGGGTTCCTCGACCTTGCGGACGCAGCGCCTGGCGCTGCCCTTCGCCGAGATCGGGCTGGACGACCTGCCGCTGGTGGGCGGCAAGAACGCTTCGCTGGGCGAGATGATCCGCACGCTCTGCCCCGCCGGCATCCGGGTGCCCGACGGCTTCGCGGTCACCACGCTGGCCTATCGCCAGCACCTTCGCGAGGCGGGGCTGACGGCATGGGTTCAGGAACAGCTGCGAGCGATCAATCCCGGGGACACACGCGGCCTGGCCTCCACCGCAGCCGAGATCCGGCGACGCATCGTCGAGGCCCCGCTCCCCAACACGGTCCGTGACCAGGCCTTCGAGGCCTACGCCCGCCTCAGCGCATCCTCGCCCACGGCGAGCCATGGCGAGACCGCCCGGATCCCCGTGGCCGTCCGCTCGAGCGCCACCGCCGAGGACCTGCCCACAGCCTCCTTCGCCGGTCAGCAGGAGTCCTTCCTGAACATTCGTGGAGAGGCGGCGCTGGATCTGGCGATCCGCCGCTGCATGGCGTCGTTGTTCACCGATCGCGCGATCGTCTACCGCGTGAACAACGGGATCCCCCACCACACGGTGTCGCTGAGCGTGGGCGTGCAGCGCATGGTGCGCAGCGACACCGGCAGCGCGGGCACCATGTTCACGCTGGACACGGAGAGCGGCTCACGCGGCGTGATCCTGATCGACGCCACCTGGGGGCTTGGCGAGGCGCTCGTGAAAGGTCGGGTGCGGCCCGACGAGTTCTGGGTCCACAAGGCCTCGCTGAAGGACGGCTTCCGCCCGATCATCCGCCGTGAACTCGGCGAGAAGCGCGAGCGGCTGGTCTGGGACGCGGCCGATCCGTCCCGAGCCGTGGGTCAAGCAGTGCCCGCGGCCCTGCAGGACCGCTTCAGCCTGAGCGACGACGAGGTGCTCCAACTGGCTCGATGGGCCCTGCTCGCCGAGGCGCACGCCGCGTCCCGCGCCGGTCACGAGACGCCCCTGGACATCGAGTGGGCGCGCGACGGCGAGACCGGCGAGCTGTTCCTTCTCCAGTCGCGGCCCGAGACGGTGCACGCTCAGGGTGCGCCCACGGCCCGTCTGGAACGGTTCCGCGTGGAGTCCCGTTCGCCCGCGATCCTGAGCGGCAAGAGCGTGGGCTCTCGGGTGGGCACGGGACGTGTGCGCCTGGTCCGCTCCGCGGAGGATCTGCATCAGTTCCAGCAGGGCGAGGTGCTGGTGGCCGAGGCCACCGATCCGGACTGGGAACCGGTGCTGAAGAAGGCGTCCGCCGTGGTCACCGAACGCGGCGGACGGACCTGCCATGCGGCCATCGTCTCGCGCGAAATGCGACTTCCATGCGTGGTGGGCGCCGCCGGCGCCCTGTCGCGCCTGACCGATGGACAGATGGTCACGGTCTCGTGCGCCGAGGGCGACATCGGACGGATCTACGGCGGGCGGGTTCCCTTTTCTCGTGTCGAGATCGACCCGAGCACGCTGCCCTCGACACGCGTGCCGCTGATGCTGAATGTGGCCGATCCGGGCTCCGCCTTCACCCTGAGCCGCCTGCCGACCGGCGGCGTGGGCTTGCTGCGCATGGAGTTCCTGGTGTCCGACTGGATCGGCATGCACCCCATGGCCGCGGTGCACCCGGAGCGTGTGCCGGACCCCGAGGTGCGCAGACAGTTGCACGAGCGCGCGCGCGGCCACGCGGATCCGGCGGCGTTCGTGGTGAGCCGGCTGGCGGAGGGCATGGCGCAGTTCGCGGCGGCCTTCCACCCTCGGCCGGTCGTGGTGCGGTTCAGCGACTTCAAGACCAACGAGTACGCCGGGCTGCCGGGCGGCGCCCCCTTCGAGCCGCGCGAGCCCAATCCCATGCTGGGGTTCCGCGGCTGCTCCCGCTACGCGCACAACCTCTATCGCGAGGGCTTTGCGCTGGAGTGCCAGGCCATCCGACGCGTGAGGCACGACATGGGCCTGACCAATCTGGTGGCCATGGTGCCGTTCTGTCGCACGCTGGCGGAGGCTCGATCCGTGCTCGAGGAGATGGGTCGACACGGGCTCTCCCGCGGCGCCGAAGGTCTGCAGGTCTGGATGATGGCCGAGACCCCCAGCAACGCGCTGCTGGCCACGGAGTTCGCCCAGCTCTTCGACGGCTTCTCGATCGGGTCCAACGATCTCACCCAGCTGACCCTGGGCATCGACCGCGAAAGCGAGCTGCTGGCGTCAAGCTTCGAGGAAGGCGACCCCGCCGTCCGGAAGCTGATCCGCATGGTGATCGAGCAGGCTCACGCCTCGGCGAGGAAGGTCAGCCTTTGTGGCGAAGCCCCCAGCCGCGATCCGGCCTTCGCGGCGTGGCTGGCCGACCTGGGGATCGACTCGATCTCCATCCAGCCCGATGCGCTGGTGGATGTCACCCGAGCGCTGGCGGCTATCGTGCCGGCGCCACCGCACCCTGCGGCGACCCCGTGAGGGTGGCGATCTTCAGCGCCGCGGCCCACGATCGGGCGGCACTCGATCTTGCCAACCAGGCTGGCGGCAAGCCAAGGCACGCGCTGGTGTTCATCGGTGCCCGGCTCGCTCCCGAGACCGCGAACCTTGCCGCCGGGTGCCAGGCGGCCGCGATCACGGTGCACGATCGGGCCGACGCCGTCACCTTGGAGGCCCTGCGCGCCCGGGGTGTCACCCTGCTGACCCTTCGTTCCAAGGGAAACGACCATGTCGACCTGCCCGCGGCCGCTCGTCTGGGCCTGCATGTCGTGGCGGCGCTCGAATACTCGCCCCACGCGGTGGCGGAGCACGCCGTGGGCCTGCTCCTGGCCCTGATCCGCCACCTCACGCTGGCGGATCGTCGCGTCCGACACCACGACTTTCGACTCGACGGCCTGCTCGGCCGCGAGCTTCATGGCCGCCGCGTCGGGGTGATCGGGGTGGGCCGCATCGGACGGGTGGTGGCCGACATCCTTCTCGGCTTCGGGTGCCAGGTGGCGGGCTGTGATCCCGAACCCCAAACCGCGCACCTGCCGCGGGGCCTGGCCATGATGCCCCTGGATGAACTGCTGCGGACGAGCGAGGCGATCTCGCTGCACTGTCCGCTGAATCCCTCCACTCGGCATCTGATCCACGCCCACGCCATCCGCCGCATGCCCGCCGGCACGGTGCTGGTCAACACGAGCCGGGGAGCCGTGGTGGAGACCGACGCGATCATCGATGCCCTGCTGAGCGGGCACCTGAGCGGATTCGCCACGGATGTGCTGGAGGGCGAATCCGAGATCTTCGGGACCGATCGAGAAATCGAACCGCTTCACCACGCGGCCGCCGCCCGTCTGCTGAGCATGCCGAACGTGATCGTGACGCCACACCAGGCTTTCCTGACGCAGGAGGCGTTGGCGGACATCGCCAACTCGGTGGTGCACCATTGCTCGTCCCACGAACGGGAACTTCCGGGCACCGAGCGGCTGGTGCTGGGCATCTGACCGCTCGGATCGCTCAGATTGCCGGCCCGGCGAAAGTCCGGTACATGCTTCAAGCAAACTTGAA
>CAIOTP010000120.1 GCA_903861235.1 uncultured bacterium
CCGGTCACGCTGACCACCACGGCGCCGCAGAACACCACGATCTCGGGAGTCAGCGAAGCGATGCGTTCCACGATGCCGCCGGTCATGGCGCGACCTCCGCGGCGGCCACCTTGCCGCCCAACTTCGGGTTCTTCAGCTCGCGGGCAGCGTTGTGCTCGTTCACGCGGGCCGGATAGGCCACCAGCGTCTCTCGCACGGAGGGCTCGGTCACATCCAGCAGGATGCGCGGGTACAGGCCCGTGCCCAGGCAGGCCAGGGCGATGGGGACCAGAATGGCGATCTCGCGGAAGTTCAGGTCACGCGGCAGGTGCCCGTGTCCCTGGTCGCCGTGGGCATGCTCGTGCGGATCCGCCGACGCGCCGGGAACCTTCAGGGGGCCCCAGACGATCTTGCCGAGCAGGATGAGGAGGTACATGGCACCCAGGATCAGGCCCGAAGCCGCGATCACCGCGAACCAGGGACCCATCACGCCGGGGTAGCCCGCGGGCTCGTCATGCTCGGCGACGAAGGTGCCCATGAGGCACAGGAACTCGCCCACGAAGCCGTTCAGGCCGGGAAGTCCAAGGCTGGCCAGGGTGAAGAGCACCATGAAGCTGGCCCACACCGGCATGTGGCGGGCCAGGCCGCTCATCTGGTCCATCTCCTTGGTGTGGAACCGCTCGTAGATCATGCCGATGCAGAGGAACAGCGCGCCGGTGCTCAGGCCGTGGCTGATCATGTACATGACCGAGCCCTGAAGGCCGATGGGGTTGAAGGCGAAGAGCCCCATGATCACGAAGCCCATGTGGCTCACCGAGGAGTAGGCGATGAGCTTCTTCGCGTCGGTCTGCACCCAGCAGATCATGGCGGTGGCGATGATGGCCAGGATGCCGAGCACGCCGAAGAAGGCGGCCGTCTCCACGCCGCCGGCCGGCGCCATGGGCAGCGCGATGCGATACACGCCGTAGGTGCCCAGCTTCAGCAGCACCGCGGCCAGGATCACGCTGCCGCCGGTGGGGGCCTGGTCGTGCGCCAGCGGCAGCCACGAGTGCACTGGGAAGATGGGGGTCTTGATGGCGAAGCCCGCCATGAGCCCCAGGAACACCCAGAACTGCTCCCGGCCGGAGAGCTGCTGGCTGGCGAACTCCACCATGGAGGCCAGCCCGAAGTTCCAGGCGCCCGTGGCCTCCGCCTGCCGGGAGGCCACGTAGAGGGCCGCCGCCAGCGTGAAGATGCTTCCGAGGAAGGTGAAGATGAAGAACTTCACGGCCGCCATGCGGCGCTGCTGGCCACCCCAGATGCTGATGAGGAAGTACATCGGCACCAGCGTGAACTCGTAGCCCAGGTAGAAGACGATGAAGTCCCTCGCCAGGAACGCCAGCAGGATGCCGGCTTCGAGCAGCAGGAACCACGCGTAGTACTCGCGTTCCCGCTCGCTGACCGCACTGAAGCTGCCCGCGATGGTCAGCGGCATCATGAAGGTGGTCAGCAGCAGGAGCAGCAGGCTGACCGAATCGCAGCCGAGCTGCATGTGCACACCGAAGGCCGCCAGCGGGGCGCCCTCGTCGCTGGCGGGCCAGAACCGCCCGGTGTGCCATTCGGGGAACTGCACCGCGTGCACCACGCTGGCGCCGAAGGCGGCCCGCGTGAACAGGAAGGCGGTCCACTTGGCCCAGCGGGCCGGTCCCACCGCGGTGGCCGCGGCACCGAC
>CAIOTP010000121.1 GCA_903861235.1 uncultured bacterium
ATCATCGGCACGGGATCGATCGGACGCGTGCACGCCCGTCATGCGACCCGCGTGGGCCTTCCCGTGGTGGCCGCGTGGGATCCGAGTCCGGAGGCGGTCGAGGCGTTCCGCGGAGAGCAGCCGACGGCGGCACACGAGCGGAACCTGGAGGCCCTGCTGGCAAGACAGGATGTGGACGGGGTGGTGATCGCGGCGCCCAACGACCTGCACGAGGCGCTCGCGGTGCAGGCCCTGCAGGCTGGCAAGCACGTGCTGCTGGAGAAGCCCATGGCCACCACCGCGCAGGGCTGCGACCGGATCGCCGAGGCCGCGGCGACGGCGGGTCGCCAGGTGCAGGTGGGATTCGTCTGTCGCCGACTGCCTGCGGTCGAGATGGCCGCCCACCTGCGGTCGGCAGGTCGCTTCGGCCGCATCTATCACGCCAAGGCCAGCATGTACCGACGTCGCGGCGTGCCCGGCCTGGGCGGGTGGTTCACCACGCGAGCGCGTTCGGGCGGCGGACCCCTGATCGACCTGGGCGTGCACCTGATCGACGCGGTGCTGGAGGTCATGGGTCGGCCGAGAGTGCTGCAGGCCAGCGGTGCGACCTACGCCAACTTCGGCCGTCGCATGAAGGGCTACGCGCACACGCACATGTGGGCCGGGCCGCCTCGGTTGGACGGCGTCTGCGACGTGGAGGACCACGCCACCGCACTGCTTCGGTGCGAGGGCGGTGCCACCATCGAGGTCAACGCCACCTGGGCCGTGAACCTTCCCGACGGCGCGCTGCCCGACGGTCTGTCCATCCTTGGGGATGCAGGAGGCTGTCGCTTCGGCATGCAGGACCGCACGATCACGGTGGCCACCGAAGCGGAGGGGCGGCCCGCGGACCTGTCGCCTCACTTCCTGGCCGATGATCCGATGCAGCAGGCGTGGGACGCCCAGGCGCTGGCCTTCCGCCGGCTGCTGGTCGAAGGCGGCCCAGCCGTCGCGACCGCGGCCCAGGGACGCGAGGTGCAGGCCGTGATCGACGCGATCTACCGAAGCGCCGCCGAAGGCCGCGAAGTGGCCGTGGCGTGAGCCCCGCGGGGGCTCACTTCCTGCCGGCCGTCTCCTGATACTGCTTCAGCGAGGCCTTCATGTCGGCCAGGTTCTCGCCGCCCAGGCCGCTCTTGGTGGCCATGTCCACCGCACGGGTCTGGATCTCCAGGGCCTTGGCCGAATCGCCCAGCTCGAAGTGCACTCGCGCCTGCGTGTCCAGGATGGTCCCGTCCTGACCCTTGCTCAGAGCCACGGCCTTGTCGGCGGCGGCCAGGGCCACCTTGAGGTCGCGCGCGTTGTCGGGCATCTCCGTGGCGATGGTCCATGCGAGCATGTTGAAGCCCTCGGCGCCGATGTCGGCGTCCATGAGCTGCTTCGCCGTGGCGATCGCCTCGGCCGCCTTGTCCGAGTCCGCCAGCACCTGGAACTTCAGCACCCGGACCGAAGTCGGGTCGGCCGCCTTGGACTCGAGCTGGGTGAAGCGGTCCATGAGGGGCTTCCAGTCGCCCGACTCCTGCGCCTCGGCGACCAGGACCGGAAGCTCGCGTGCCACGAATCGCTCCATCTGGGCCTTGACCGCGGCCTCGGCCTTGGCCTTCTGCCGGTCCCAGGTGCCCGCGACCACCGCGGCCAGCGGCTTGTCCATCTCCATGGGGTGGCCGATCCACTCGATGGTGCCGTCCTTGCCCACGATGAAGGCGCAGGGAATGCCTTGCTGGCCGCTGGCGTCCATCCAGGCCGTGGCCATGCTCCGGTCCTCGTCGAAGGCCACGCGGTAGCCCATGGCGTCACCTTGCTTCTCCACGAAGGTCTTCAGGCCGGCGAGACGGTTGTCGGGCTGCGACTTCTTGCCCCGTTCGCTCGCCGCCACGCCGATCATGACGACGGAGGGGTTGTCCTTCTGCAGCTGCGTGAGGTGCGGAATGCTCATCACGCAGGGTCCGCACCAGGTCGCCCAGAACTCGACCACGTGCACCTTGTCGGCGGCCAGGCTCTTGACCTCGTCGCCCTTGATCCACGTCTCCACGGTCAGGGGCGGCGCCTTGGAACCCACGTCGAGGGTGGGAGCGTCGGAGGCGAGCATGGCGGCGGCGAGGGCGAGGGTGAGCATGGTGGATCTCCTTGAGAACGCCATGCTACCCGGCGCGTATCCTGCTCCCATGCCCGCTGCGATCCTCGACGGCAAGGCCCTGGCTTCCTCGGTCCGCGCCCTGGTCCGTGACCGCGTGACGAAGGCGGGTCGCCCCGCCCGTCTGGACGCGGTGCTGGTGGGCGCCGATCCCGCGGCCGAGCTCTACGCCCAGAGCCAGGGCCGCACCTGTGCGGAGGTGGGGATCGAGTACCGCCTGCACCGGCTGCCCGCGGGAAGCGGGTTCGAGGAGATCGCGGGTCGCGTGCTGCTGCTGAACGAGGATGACGCCGTCCGCGCGATCATGGTCCACCTTCCGCTGCCCGCGGGTGTGGATGTGGAGCGTGTCCAGTCGTTGATCTCGCCCGAGAAGGACGTGGAGGGAGTGAATCCCGCCAACATCGGCAACGTGGTGTACGGCCGCCGGAGCCTGGTGCCCTGCACGGCGCGCGCGGTGGTGGAGCTGGTCGAGTCCAGTGGCGTGAAGCTGGCCGGCGCGCATTGCGTGGTGGTGGGAGCGAGCAACATCGTGGGAAAGCCTGTGGCGGTGCTGCTCATGCGCGCCGAGGCCACGGTGGTGAGCGGCAACAAGCACACGCGCGACATGAAGGCCCTGTCTCGACAGGCCGACGTCCTGGTGGTGGCGGCCGGCGTGCCCCACCTCGTCGATGCCGACTGGATCAAGCCCGGAGCCGTGGTGATCGATGTCGGCATCCATCGCACACCGGGTCCGGGCGGCACCACCGTCACCAGCGGCGACGTCGACTTCGCCTCGGCCTCTGCCGTGGCCGGCTTCATCACGCCCGTGCCCGGCGGTGTGGGGCCGATGACCGTGGCCATGCTGCTCCGCAACGTGGCGGATGCCTGCCTGGGGCGGTGATTCGGACTCGGATCCGCCGCCGACCATGTCCGGTGGGACCCGCGGCCGCGCGCGAGCCATGCCGGAGGCCGATCGGTCGAAAGTCGAGTTCCCCGGGCGTCCGGGCGTGACACATGGGGCACGGCGCGATCAGCGGGCGGCCAGCATCTCCGCGGCGCGCTCATATCGCTCCCGAGTCCGTCGAACGATCTCCGGTGGCAGCTCGGGTCCTGGCGCCTGCCGGTTCCATCGCCCCTGGCGCTCCTCGTCCAGGAGCCAGTTGCGGAGGAACTGCTTGTCCAGGCTGTCGGGTTCGCGGCCCGTGCCGGCCGATTCCAGGAGCCAGTAGCGGCTCGAGTCGGGCGTCAGGACCTCGTCGGCCAGCACGAGTCGGTCGGTCACCCGGCCCGCGTCGTCCAGGGCCAGGCCGAACTCGAACTTGGTGTCCGCCAGGATCAGGCCTCGATCCATGGCGCGTTCCGCCGCGGCACGGTAGATGGCCAGGCTCGTGGATCGCAGGCGATCGGCGAGAGCCTCGCCGAAGCGGCTGGACACATGAGCGAAGGTGCAGTTCTCGTCGTGGCCCTGGTCGGCCTTGATGGCGGGGGTGAAGATCGGTTCGGGCAGGCGGTCGAAGTGGCGAAGGCCCGCCGGCAGGGGCACGCCGCACACCGCGCCGCAGGAGCGGTACTCCTGCCAGCCGCTGCCAGCCAGCCAGCCGCGGACCACGCATTCGATGGGAATGATGGCCACCTTGCGGCACACCATGGAGCGCCCCACCAGCATGTCATGATCCGTGACGCTCAGGCCGGCCACCGAGTGCGGGTCCGCGCTCAGCAGGTGGTCCTCCACGATCTTCAGGCCGCGGAGGAACCGGAACCATTCCAGGCTGATCCGGGTCAGCAGTCGGCCCTTGCCCGGAATCGGCGTGGGCATGACCACGTCGAACGCGCTGATCCGGTCCGTGGCCACCACCAGCAGGCAGGGGGGTCGCCCTGGCGCGGGGGGCAGGTCGTAGAGATCACGCACCTTGCCTTGCCTGCGTCCGGGCAGCGGGAGTTCGGTGAAGATCACCGAGCCGTCTCGGCTCGTTCCCGATCGGGGAAGCATGGGCGAAGTCTAAAGTCCGGCCTTTCGGCCATGTTGTCGGAGATACGCGAGGCGGCCGATACACTCGCCGGGGATGCTGCAGTTCGAGGTCCATGACGCCCTCGGTCCCTCGGCCGAGCGACCGCCGGTCCGGGCGCACCTGCTGGGTCGCGACGACCATCCGGTGTCCGGTCGCGTTCGCATGAAGGGCGGCCGCCTGGTGTGCGAACCGGAGGACGGTCTGGCCACGGCGTTGTGCCTGGAGATGGATGTCGGTCCGCTGGGCCGCGTGATGCTCAAGACCTGCCTGTTGCCCCAGCGAGAGGCGCCGTACCTGCTCAACCTGGAGCTGGCCCGGCAGCACATCAAGCAGTACATCGTGAAGGGCGAGGACTGGCTCATGTTCGATCCGGAGAGCGGTGGCGACAGCTTCCGCATCTGGGAGCGGGCCCGCACGCTCTTCGTGCAGGCCATCACGGAAGGCGAACCGACTCGCGCCGAGGCCAAGGCCCGCGAATCGCTGATCGCGGCCATCGAGGCGGGCGAGCGGCTGGCCGTGCTGCAGGCGGAACAGGCGCTGGCTCGCCGCTACGCCCGGCGAGGAGCCACCAGCACCCTGATGGGCGTCCGGGTGGATCCGCGGCTGGACCCCGCCGTGAGCGGCGCGCTGGGCGCGGACTTCGACGTGATCGCGGTGGAGACGCCGTGGAGCCTGATCGAGCCCAAGGCCGGGACCTTCCAGTTCGACCAGGTGGACCGCTGGATCACCCTCGCCGTGCAGGCTCGGCGCCCGGTGGTTGTGGGGCCGCTGCTCCGCTTCGACGCCGAGTGGCTCCCGCCATGGATGGAGCGGTTCAAGGGCGACTTCAAGGCGATCGTCGATCGCACCTACATCTTCATGGAGCAGGTGGTGCACCGCTACCGGGCGGTGGCCTCGCTCTGGAACCTGTGCGGTGGACTGCACACCAACGCGTGGCACCCCTTCGCGGATTCCGAGCGGATCGATCTCTCGCGGCGAGCGGCGCTGCTGGCCCGGCAGAGCCGCAAGGGCGCGCGGACGCTGGTGGAGTTCAGCGATCCCTTCGGGGAGACCGTGTCGGCGAATTCCGGTGCGATCAGCGCGTGGCAGTTCCTGGAGCGGCTGGTCCAGGAGGGCGTGCACATGGACGCCGTGGGCATGCAGCTTTGCATGGGAGGCTCCGGTGCGGGGCATGGCGTGCGCGACCTGCTGCAGGTGTCGTCCATGCTCGATCGCTTCGTGGGGTTCGACTGCAAGGTCATGCTCAGTTCGCTGGGCGTTCCGAGCGAGCCGACGGCCGAGGGAGGCGCCTGGCGGAGACCGTGGAGCGAGGCCGTGCAGGAGCACTGGGCGGCCAGCCTGTCCACGGTGGCCCTGTCCAAGCCCTTCGTGGAGACGCTGGTGTGGGAGCGGCTGGGCGACGATCCGGCGCGGCCTCGCGGGCGGTGCGGCGTGCAGGACGCTGCGGGCAAGGCCAAGCCCGTGGCCAAGAGGCTGCTGGGCATCCGCAACCGCCTGAGAAAGCCGTTGGGCAAGCCCGAGCCCGAGGCCAAGCCGGCCGGAACGAGCGACTCGAAGGCCAACGACGAGACGGCGGCGGGCACGGCCTCGGCATGAGACCGCCTCATCCCTCGTGCACGGCCGCGCTGGCGGCGCTTTCGGCGTCGGGTTTGGTGGCGCTCGCCCTGGCGCGGAGCGGAGACGCCACACTGCGTTTTCCTCCGGACGAGCCGCCGTGCACCGGCGTGCCGGTCTGGCGGGTGGATCTGGACCATGCGGGCGTGGACGAATTGAGTCTGCTGCCCGGCGTGGGCCCGAGGCTCGCGGCCAGGATCGTGGAGGATCGGGCTCGCCGAGGCGCCTTCGGAGGCGCGCAGGGGCTGGACCGGGTCCCGGGGGTGGGACCGTCCCTGATCGAGCGGGTCCGGCCCTTCGTGCGCTGAACCGAACCTTTGCGGATACCGTTGCCGGGTCGGCCTCGGGCCGCAGGCTGCCATGGCGTGGCTTGAACGCATCCAGAAGTCTCCCGCGCTGCTCGCGCTTGCGGAGAGGGTGCGCGCCGGGGGTCACCACACCCTTCGTGGTGCGGCCGGCAGCAGCACCATCGTGCTCGCCGGTTGCGTGTCCAGCATGCTCGATCGCGTGGTGCTCCTGGTGGTGGCCCATCTGGACGAGGCCGCGGACGCGGTGGAGGAACTTCTCGACGCCGGGTTCGCCGCGCGGGCGCTGCCCGCCATGGAGACGGCGGCCACCGACTCCGTCGGCGGGCTGGAGGCGGCGCTCGCCCGTCTGGAGGCCACCGAGCACGCCGGCGCGGGCGTGGTGGTCGCGCCGATCGCGGCGTTGATGCAGATGGTGCCGGCGCCTGGTCGGCGGGACCGGCTGCGGCTTCGGGTGGCCCGGGGGGATCGCCGCTCGCCTGCCGCGTTGGCCTCCTGGTTGGCGGCCGCCGGCTACCGCCGCGTGGACGCCATCGAGAGTCCGGGCGACTTCGCGGTGCGCGGCGGCGTGGTGGACTGCTTCCCGCCCGCCGGATTGCCGCCGGTGCGACTGGACCACTTCGGCGACGAACTGGAGAGTCTGCACGAGGTCGACGTGGCCACGCAGGCGAGCGACCGGGCGATCGAACGCGCGGAGATTCCGGGGGCCGAGGGTGGCGGCTTCACCGCGCAGGATGGCGATCCGCTGCCCGGCGATCTTCTGCCCGAGGGCAGCGTGGTCGTTTGGGCGGAGCTCTCCGAGATCCTGGAGCAGGCACGCGGCTACTGGGAGCGCGTGGTCGACGCCGTGGGGGTGGTTCCGCCCAAGGACGCCATGCGGTCGGTGACCCGGCGCGCGGCGGCCACGCTCACCGTGAATCAGTTCACGACCGCCGGGCCCGGAGAGGTGCCGTGGCCGGCCGCTGCGCTGCCCGCCTTCGAGACCGACGCCTCGCGGGCCTTCGAGCAACTGGGCGAGATGGGGCGCGAGGGTCCGACCTGGCTGCTGGCCGCCACCGAGGGAGACGCCGCACGGTCGGGCGAACTGCTTCAGCGGCACGGCCTGGCCGAGCGGGTGCGGGTGGAGCGGCGGCTGCTGGGGAGGGGCTTCCGTTGGCTGGAGCCGGGACAGCGCCCCGTGACGATCGCCACCGAGCACGAGCTCCTTCACCGAAGCGGCGTGCGGCGAAGGCGAGCGGCCGTCGCCTCGGCCGGCGGCGAGCGCGTGCGGGACGCCTTCCTGGCCTTCGAGCCCGGCGACCATGTCACCCACCGGGACCACGGCGTTGCCCGCTACGTGGGCTTGACCACGCTGGCCAAGCTTCGGCAGGGTGGCGATTCGGCGTCACCCCCGAGCGAGAGCGGGGAGAGCGAGTATCTCACCCTCGAGTTCGAGGGCGGCACCCGGCTGCACCTGCCCGCGCTCCGCGTGGACCTGGTGCAGAAGTACATCGGCGCGGGTGCGGCACGGCCACCGCTGAGCGCCGTGGGCGGCAAGCGATGGAAGGCGCAGAAGGCCCGCGTGGCGGAAGCGGTGCGCGACCTGGCCGGCGAGATGCTGCGCGTGCAGGCGGTGCGGGCGGCCACGCCGGGCACCGCCTATCCGGCCGACAGCCCGTGGCAGGGGGAGTTCGAGGCGGCCTTCCCCTGGGAGGAGACGCCCGACCAGCGTGTGGCCATCGAGGCGGTGCGCCGCGACATGCAGCAGGCCCGTCCCATGGACCGGCTGATCTGCGGCGACGTGGGCTTCGGCAAGACCGAGGTGGCCATCCGTGCCGCATTCCGTGCGTGCGCCGCCGGCAAGCAGGTGGCGGTGCTGGTGCCCACCACCGTGCTGGCCGAGCAGCATGAGCGCACCTTCCGGGACCGCTTCCGCGCCTGGCCGTTCCGTGTGGAGAGCCTCAGCCGGTTCAAGAGCGTCGCCGAGCAGGATCAGGTGATCGCCGACCTGTCGGAGGGCGCCGTGGATCTGGTGATCGGGACGCATCGCCTGCTGTCGCAGGACGTGAAGTTCCGCGATCTGGGCCTGGTGGTGGTGGACGAGGAGCAGCGTTTCGGCGTGGAGCACAAGCAGCGGCTGCTGGCGTTCCGGGCCACCGCCGACGTGCTCACGCTGAGCGCCACGCCGATTCCGCGCACGCTGCACATGTCGCTGCTTGGGCTGCGCGACATCAGCAGCCTGACCACGCCGCCGCCCGACCGCCGGGCGATCGTGACCGAGGTGATCCCGTTCAGCGCCGAGCGCCTGCAGCAGGCGGTGCGGCGGGAACTGGCCC
>CAIOTP010000122.1 GCA_903861235.1 uncultured bacterium
ACTTCGCGCTCCCAGGCCAGGGGCTCTCGGCCGCGAAGGATCGCTCGCATGCAGGATTCGCGGAGCCGCCACTTCTCCAGGGCGTCGGTCACGATCAACTCGTCGCCTTCGGCCACCAGCGCCACCGTGTCGGGCATGCGAAGCCCGAGCCGCTCGAGCAGCGCCTCCGCCGGATCGCGCAACGCCCGGGTCCAGGCCTGCGTGGCATCCGGCAGGCGCGGCTCGATGACCGCCCCTCGCATGAAGTCCCAGGTGCCCGGCGCGCGGCGGCCCTGTTCCGCGGCCAGCGCACAGCGATGCGCCGGCGCATCGAATCCGGCCTGTCCGGTCCATGCCTCGGGCTGGTCGGCCCGTGCGGGATGCACCGTGATCAGGGACGCACGCAGTCTTTCCGAGTCCGCGGACGACGCCGCACACGCGTCGAGCAGCTGGTCGACCACCGGCGAGGGCGGGCGACGGTCTCCGCCGCGCGGATCCACGCCCTGATGGATGACCACCAGGCGCCTGCGAGCCGCATGCAGGCACTCCAGGAACAGCTGCAGGTCCTCGTGACGGGGCAGCTGGTCCCCCGCACGGGGCGCGGAGGCGATCAGGTCGAGGCCGTCGGCATGGCGACCTCGAGGGAACGCGCCCAGATCCAGCCCGACCAGCACCAGCACGTCGAAGGGCACGCTTCGCATGGGCGAAAGCCGCGCCAGCGTGACGCCCCCGGAGGCGAAATGCGTGCCCTCGCGCGCGTCCGCCATGGCGTGCATGAGCTGTTCGCGGGCCATGCCGAAGTCGAGCGGTTCCAGAAATCCGCCCTGCACCGCCGCCTGGGCCAGCCGCTCAAGCCCCTGGTCGAGCTGTCTTCGCTCCAGGCCGAAGGCCGGGTGATCGGCCGGAGGCAGCAGCCGCTCGGCCAGTTCGAGCAGCCTGGCACACCACTGGGAAAGGGGCTGGGCCTCGGTGGCCGCACGGAGGAAGTCCGCCACAGCCTCGATGGCCTGCACCACCTGGTGAAGTTCCTCAAGGCCGGCGCTGCCCGATGCGGGCGAAGGCAGGAGCTCCGGATCCACGCTGGCCGCCGGCGAGGCGACCAACGCCAAGGGATCCGACGCCGACGCCATGGCCAGACCAAGCACCACACGATCCACGGCCCACTGCAGCGTGTGGATCCGGTCATCCGGCGTCTGCGGTCGCTCCAGGCGAGCGGCACGGTCCCGGGGATCCAGGAACCGCCGGGCGCCCGCCTGCTCCAGTCGATCCAGCCAACGCACCAGGCCGTCCGCACCAAGTCGAAGTCGCTCAAGCACGCCGGCCTGCCCGAGCGTGGCCCGAACACCGGCCATGGTCAGTCCATCGGTCACGGCCGCCATGGCGTGGTGCATGGCTTCGGCCAGGGAACTGCTCCTCGCCAGCTGCCGGTCCGAGGCGGTGAGCGGGATCACCCCGCGCTGCTCGAACACCGATTCGAGGAATCGCCCCACGCCGCGGATGTCGGGCGTGAGGATCGCCACGCGCTCGGGCCGCAACCCGGGCATGTCGCTCATGGCGGCCAGCACCGCGTCGTGCGCCACCTCGGCGGCGCGGAGCGGCGTGGTCACCGAGTGCACCTGCACGGAGCCGTCCGCCTGCGCCGAACCGAGCTCGGGCGGCTGGTCCAGCAGCATGTCCCGCTGCAGCCGCTCCAGCATGCTGGCTGCGACTCGGGGCTCGCCGGCCGTGTCCTGCAGGTCCGCGTCCAGATCCAGCAGCACGCGCTCCGCCTGGCTGGCCTGCTGGCCCATGGCATCGAGCAGCGGATGGCCCGCCTGCATGTGAAGCGCCTCGGCCATGTCGCTCGCGCTCGTGCCCGACTCGGCGGCACGCCAGAGCAGCTGCCTCCGGGTGGACCGCTCGGCCACGAAGGCCTGCGTGGGGGTGAGCATGTGCAGCGTGACACGTGTGTGCCGAGCCATGGCCTGGAGCACCCGCACTAGGAAGGGCGAGAGCAACGAGACGCCGAACACGCTCACGAAGGCGGGCAGTCTCGCGGTGGGCGGCACCTGGCCACGCTCCATGGCGACCACCAGCGAGCGGAGTTGCTCCCAGGCGCCGTGGGAGATCGATTCGCGGGCCGTGACCTGCCAGAGCGGTCGCTGCCACGCCTCAAGTTCAACCAAGGCGGCGGCCGCCTCCGCCGGCAGGCCGCTGCGCCCCTGCTGCCACGCCTGGATCAACTCCGGGCGGTCCACCTGATAGCGGTCGAAGGCATCCGCCAGCCGCCGCGCCAACCGCAGCAGTGCGGCGTGATCCAGAGCACCCTCCTCGCTGCGGACCATGGCAAGCACGGGCCCGGCCGCGTGGTCTGGCAAGGGTGCCTGGCCTCGAGAGGCCTGCGCCAGAACGGCCGCGATTCGGAACGCCAGGTGGTCCAGGTCCTCGCGCCCCCGAGGTGGCCGCTGCCCCGTGCCTTGGCAGGCCAGATCCAGCAGGAAGCCTCGAAGGAACGGCGTCTCCACGCCTCCCCAGGCCCCCAGCCGCCGCGCCATCTCGCCACGAAGCCAGCGTCCCAGTCCCGGCCCCTGCACCGCGACCACGCACCGGTCGAGCGGCCCGGGCGCGGCCGAACCGGCGAAGGCCGCGGCCAAGTCGACCGCCAGCGCGTCCGCGGTGGCGGCCCGCACCACCCGCAGTCCACCGCCGGTCGAGCCGGTCTGAAGCGCATGCCGCGTCACGCGGCCAGTGTAAGTGGCTCGCAGGGACGCATTCCGGACACCGTCACCAGCACCGCGGGGTCAGGACGAGCACGGACCGAAGCTGAGCAGCAGCACGCCGATGTCGCCCGAGCTCACCACGCCGTCACGGTCCAGGTCGGCCGTGCCGGGTCCGTTGAACTGCAGGAGCAGCACGCCGATGTCACCCGAATCGACCGAGCCATTGCCGTCGAGGTCCGCCACACAGGACCGGCAGGGCGAGCCGTTGGTGCAGCAGTCCGGGACGCCGTTCTTGTCCGCGTCCTGAAGTTCACCGCGAAGGATCTGCCCGAAGTCCACCACGCCGTCGTTGTTGCAGTCGGCGGACCATTCCATCAGGTAGGGGTAGGGCGCAGCACTGGACGATTCACCCACGCAGCCGAGGCCGCTGGAGCCCGATCCCCACCGCTCCTCCGCCGGATAGGGACCGGGGCACCGCACGGCCGGGTCGAAGGGTTCGCCCGTGACCCATCGCCAGCCGTCCGAAGGATCGCCGGGCGGAACGCTTTCCAGGCGATACGCGCCCAGATAGAAATGCAGCGGCGTGGTCAGTTCGGCGAAGGCCAGTTCGGTCCGGTCGGACACGGTCAGCAGGTGACCACCCTTGGCGACAGCGGCGGTCCGTCCCTCGCTCCAATCGGCGATCGAAGTCAGGGACCCGTACCAGTGCCCGTTTCCGCCCTCGGTCATCTTCCACTCGACCGGGAATGTGCCGATCGCGGCCACCACGCATGCCTGACCCTGCTCGCAGCAGTCGGGCACGTTGTTGCCGTTGAAGTCCGCCAACTGGCCCCGGCGGATCTGGCCGTAGTCGACCTCGCCGTCGCCGTTGCAGTCGGCGGACCATTCCATCATCGCGGAGAGGTTCGAATCGTCCGTGTCGTTCCACTTGGGCTGTGGCGCGTGAGGGAAGGGGGTTCCCAGGAACGCGAGATTGGGTTCCGCCGCGGAACCGGGTTCCCCCGGACTCCAGTTGGTGTAGTTCCAGCTCTCGCCCGTGACCCATGCGAAGGTTCCGTTCGCCTGCTTCCGGGCGCCCAGGTAGGGACCGCCGAAACCGGAGGCCCACCAGGTGTCATGCTTCAACGACACGTCGAAGACGAAGAGATTCTCGTCGCTGCCGGAGATCGTGGCCAGGTGGGCTCCCCGCTGGTTGGCGACATCCTGAAAGGTCGCCCATGCGGTCGGTCCCGCGGCACGAACTCCCTGGTACCAGTGACCGTTGCCGCCCGCGGTCGCCTTCCATTGCACGGGGACCTGCGCTCCTGCGGCGCCTGCGAAGCCCATGACCATCAACGCCGCCATCGATCGTGCATCGAAACGCATGACACCTTGCTCCGGCCCCACGGGCCCGTTTCGGGATCGCCCTGCCCCGCCGGCCGACGACCGGAACCCAGGGGAGGACATGCCGGACGCCGCAAGGCGCCCACCGGAAGAGCCAGGGGTGACCCAGGCGAGACACGCGAAACCGACAAGAAGTGCCAGATAGGCCAAAAAAACGGGCCTGGCGGGCCTCCTTGCGTCACCGGTCGGTCCCGAGTTCACCTGCCCCGCCGCGGCAGGCCCGGGCCCCGAGTCCGGCTCCACCGGATCATGACCGCTCAGCAAGGCGTGCAGCGCCAGTGTGCCACCCCGGATCTGCCGGGCCCTGGACGGAAGTTCGCGTGCCTCGACCACCATGACCTCAGGCTCCCATGAGCATGGCCACCATGCGGTCCGTCTCCTCCTCCAGGCGAGACTCCGGCACGCCGTCGTCTCGAAGGGCCTGCTCCACTTCGGAACGCAGCCTCCGCTGCACAAGCTTGGCGTCGGCCTTCAGCTCCAGCAGCGGCCGGCCTGTGCGCGCCGCGATCATCTCGTAGGTCAGTCCCTCCACGAAGTGAAGCTGGAAGACCTCCCAGGCGGCCTGTCGCCGCGACGCCTCCAGGCCCTTCAGCGTGGCGTTCAGGGCGCCCGCCACCACGGACTCGGCCCAGCTGCGCTCCATGGCCATGGCCGCGTCGGGCTCGTGGAGCGCGGGAAGGTCGAGCGTCTCCAGGTCCGAAGGATCCCGAACCTCCAGAGGCCGACCGCCGATGCGGCCCTCTCGCGAACGCTCACGCAGGTGCATGACCAGGCCGTTGGCCAGCCACCGTCGAAGCGGCAGCGCACTTTCCACCCACCGGGACAGATAGTCGTCCCGGGCCAGGCGGCTGGCGAAGAAGCCGTTCACCAGGTCCGCGCTTTCGCCCATGCCGCGGAAGCTGCTGCCCTTCACGTACACGCGAAGCGGCTCGAAGTAGCGTTGCATGACGTGGGCGCGAAGCTCGGCGAGCGTGCGGCTGCGCACCTTGGGATCCGCGCTGGCCAGGGCGATCTTCAGCGTCTCCACGATCCAGGTGCGATGCGTGGTGGGAAAGGCGTCGTGCTGCGGCGAGGAGGACCCGGGCATGGCCGGCAGCGTAGGGATCCGCAGGGGCGTGGTGCGGCCACCCGACCCGGGACCGGAAGCGGGGAACGCCCCTCGCGGGACATGCGGAGCGGGAGGATTTTCAGACGCGGTTCAAACCCTATGGAGACGGTCACTTGGACGAACGAAGTTCATCTCAGACAAGAGCGTCATCGCTGACCGCCCCTCACCCGTACCGCGCCGCGATCCGCGGCATGAGGTACTGGTCGAACGCCGTCTCCAGATCGTGCCGCGGGCTCCAGCCCCAGTCGCCACGCGCGGCCGAATCGTTGACGTCCTCGGGCCAGCTGTCCACGATCGACTGACGGCCCGCGTCCGGCTGGAAGCTGACCTTGGCCTTGGGGAAGCGCTCCAGCACCAGCCGCTCGAAGTCGCCGGCCGTGGGCGCAAAGCCCGCCACGTTGTACACGCAGCGCGTCAGCCGCTCCTTGGGGGCCGCGGCAAGCCGCAGCACCGCGTCGACCGCGTCGGGCATGGTCATGAAGGGAATGCGCGTGTCGCGGCGCACGAAGCAGGCGTAGGGCTTGCCTTGCGCCGCCGCGTGGATCATCTCCGGGCCGTAGTCGCTGGTGCCGCCGCTGGGCAGCGTGTCCGCGCTGATGATGCCCGGGAATCGGATGCTGCGGAAGTCGATCGGGCGCTCCATGCGGTCCTTCGCGAGCTTGCGGTAGTGGCCCTCGTAGTACCGGCCCAGGTGCTCGCCCGCCAGCTTGTTCACGCCGTACATGGTGTGCGGCTCCAGGAACTGGTCCTCCTTCACCGCACCGGCCTTGCGCTTGGTGTCCAGGTCCGGAATGCCGTACGCCGCGATCGAGCTGGGGAAGACGAACTTCACCGGCCGTCCGTGGCTGCGGGCCTGCTCGGCCGCCAGCTTGAGCAGGTTGAGCGTGCCCACCACGTTCACCTGGTGGGCGGTCTCGGGAGCGAACTCGCCCCGCGTGCTCAGCAGCGCGGCCAGGTGGAACACCTCGTCCACCTCGTACATGGCCAGCAGCCGCTCGAGCAGCTGGGCGTCGCAGACGTCGCCCACGAAGGCGTTCTCGCAGTGCTCGCGCACTCCGGGCTCGAGCTCGCGGATGTCCATGGCCACCACGCTCGTGCCCTCGCGGGCGGCCAGCGCCTCGATGAGGGCGTGGCCCATCTCGCCCCCCGCACCGGTGACCAGCACGGCACGGCTGCGGCGGAGGCCCGAGAGCGGACGGTCGCTGACGGCGGGATGAATGCCGGACTTGCCTGGACTCATGGCTGCACCTGGTTCTTCATGAGGAGGGCCTTGGCCTGGAGCACGCCTTCGAGCTCGTCACCCTGGCCGTTGAAGTGGATGATCACGGGTCCCCGGAAGTCGGTCGACCGCACGGCGCGCATGCAGTAGGGCGTGGGGAAGTGCACGGACTCGCCCTTGTCGTCGAACTTGGTGTAGTCCGCCAGCACGCAGGCCGCCATGGGCGCCAGCAGCTTCAGGCCGGTGAGCCGGGCGAAGTCCTCGTTGGGGGAGACGTGCCAACTGTTGAAGGTCGGCTCGGCTCGGATGCCGGCGTCGCCCAGCTTGTTCAGCAGCGCCGCCACGAAGTTGCCCTGGCTGGTCATGCCGCCGAGCGACTGGATCACCCCCTGCTGTCCGGCCGCCTTCAGCACCGGCAGCACGACACCAAGCCCCTCGAGCGCGCGGGCGTACTGCTCGTCGTAGGTCCCCTCGCCGCGCAGGTCGATCGACACGCCGATGCAGCCCAGACCCACCGCGCGATCCAGCCAGGGCTTGAGCCGCTCCACGGCCCCGGCCCGCGCCGCC
>CAIOTP010000123.1 GCA_903861235.1 uncultured bacterium
CCCTGCGCCGTGCCCTGAGCCAGTTCGTCGAGGATCCGCTGGCGGAGAACCTGCTCACCGGCGAGGCCAGTGCCGGCGACGCGGTCCACGTGACCCGCGACGAGGGCAAGGACCACCTGACCTTCAAGTCGGTGAAGCCCGCCCCCACGCCCCCGGCCGAGCCCGCCAAGGCCTGACCAGGCCGCTCATCCCCTGCAAGCACCCGCCCGTCGCCCCGCGCGACGGGCGGTTTCGTTTCAGCGGATCCCCGCCAGCCGGAGACCCTCGGGCGTGCGTTCCACCTCCACCACCGTGAAGCCGAAGTTGTCGCGGTCGGTGGCGGGCAGGGTGTAGCGGGTCATCTCCTCGCCCAGCGGCGTCACGTTGGCCTGCCCCGTGCGAACGCATGTGCACAGCTTCAGGCAGCTCGCCATGAGCTCGCGGCGGTTGTCCTGGCAGAACTTCACGAAGGCGGCCTGCCCGTTCCGCTCCCCCATCCGCCGCTTCTGCTGCGGGGAGACCAGCCGCACCCACAGGTCGTCGTAGGTCTCGCTGCGCAGCCCCGCCATGAACGCCTCGAGCACCATGTCGGGCGTGTGGACCTGCAACGGCGGCGGTTCGTCGCCCGGGCCGGGCGGTGCCTTGGGAGCCTCTTCCGCAGCCGGAGGCGGCTCCAGTTCCTTCGCGTTGGGCACCTGCGAGGTGATCACCACCTTCGTGCCGTCCGGCTTGTAGAAGGTCTCCTCGAGCGGCCGGCCCTGGTTGATGGCCACGTAGTCGGGCCGGTAGCGGTACTCGGTGCGCTCCATGCACGAGGAGGCGGTCAGGCACACGAGCAGCGCGAACCGCCTCATCGCGGCATCGACGCCAGGTCGCCGACGGCGCTCCACGCGGGCTCGCGCTCCCCGATCCGCCAGAGGAAGTGGCCGGCGAGGTCGCTCCGGGTGTCCGGGCAGTCGGCCCGGGCATGGGTGCCGCGGCTCTCGGTCCTTGCAAGCGCCGACTGCGTGACCAGTCTCGCCACCGTGAGCATGTTCTGCACTTCCCAGCCCTCCGGGGACTCGAAGACCTGCTCAAGCGCGTAGCGATTCCAGAAGTCGAACATGCCCAGCACATCCCGCAGGCGAGTGCCTTGGCGCTCCACGCCCACGTTGCGCCACATGGCGCTCCGGAGGCTGCTGCGGATGTCCGCCAGGTCGAGCTCGCCACGATCGGGGCGTTCGATCTCGTGCACGATCGGGAAGGGGCCTGGCGGTGGCGCGTCGTCCGAGGCGATGGCCTCGGCCGCGCGGGCGCCGAACACCAGCCCCTCGAGCAGGCTGTTGCTGGCCAGCCGATTGGCGCCATGGACCCCGGTGGCCGCGGCTTCGCCGCAGGCGAAGAGCCCGGGCAGGTCGGTCCGGCCGTCCAGGTCGGTGCGCACGCCGCCCACGAAGTAGTGCGCCGCCGGATGCACGGGCAGCAGGTCGCGGCCCGCATCCAGACCGAACCCGGCCAGCATGCGCGCCAGGCCAGGGAAACGCCCGCGGAAGCCCTCGCTGCCCATGGCCCGGGCGTCGAGCAGCACATGGCTCTCCCCCGTGCGGCCCAGGTGGGCCATGATCGCGCGGCTCACCACGTCCCGCGTGGCCAGCGGACCGCGATCGTCCACGCCGTCCATGATCGAACGGCCCTGCCGATCGACCAGCAGCGCGCCCTCGCCGCGAACGGCCTCGCTGATCAGGTGCCGCGGAGCGCCGGCCACATAAAGCGTGGTCGGGTGGAACTGCATGAACTCCAGGTCCGCCAGCGTGGCACCGGCACGCCACGCCATGGCGACGCCGTCTCCGGTGGCGACGCGGGGATTGCTCGTCTCGCGCCAGAGCTGGCCGCAGCCTCCCGTGGCGAGCACGATCGAGCGCGCCCAGATGATCTGCAGACCGTGACGCGGGTGCCAGGTCAGCAGACCGGCGGCTCGCCGCTGCCCCCGCCGCGTGTCGACCAGGATGTCCAGCGCGAAGCAGCGGTCGAAGGTTCGGAGTCGCTTGGCCCTGCGGGCGCGCTCGATCAGGCAGCGGGCCAGCTCGGTACCGGTGGCGTCGCCGTCGGAATGAAGGATGCGGTGATGCTGGTGGCCACCCTCCAGGCCCAACGCCGGCTCCCCGCTGGCCTGTCGGTCCACCCGCATGCCCCACGCCAGCAGCTGCCGCACCTCGCGGGCCCCCTGCTCCACCAGCACCCGGACCGCGCGAGGCTCGCACAGGCCGGCACCGGCTTCGAGCGTGTCGGCCTCGTGGCTCTCCAGCGTGTCGCGCGGATCGATGGCCGCGGCGATGCCTCCCTGCGCCCAGCTGGTGTTCGAAAGGTCCAGCGCCTCCTTGGCCAGCAGGATGACGTCCATGCGGTCGCCGAGCCCGATCGCGGCCCGCAGGCCCGCCACACCGGAGCCCACCACCAGCGCATCCGTGAAGATCTGCGGCAGCAGCGAGGAACGGAACGGGATGAGCAGCGGGCGGTCGGACATGGTCAGGGATTCGCCGCCCGGTGCAGGGGCGATTCGGGCCCGATCTGGGCGATCCACAGCTGGCTCGTGCGATCCTCGCCGCGCTGGGCGGTCCACATGAGAAGCCGGCCGTCGGGCGAGACGGCGGGAAGCAGGTCGGCCCCGGCGGCGGTGGTCACCCGGCGCGGCTGCGGAAGGGCGGGATCGTCGTCCGCGGGCAGTTCCACCGCGAAGACCTCGTAGTTGCGGTGCCCTTCCCGGCTGGTGGCGTACACCACCATGCGTCCGTCGGGCGTCCAGTACGGCGCCCAGTTCACGTGCTCGTCCTTCGTCAGGGGTCTCTCGCCCTCCACGCCGATCACTCGGCCCGCGCCATCCCGCTTCACGCGCGCCGTGTAGAGCTGCAGCAGGTTGTCGCGGTTGCGGTCGCCTCGCCAGACGATGCGCGAGCCGTCCGGGCTGAAGAAGGCGCCGCCGTCGTAGCCCGGAGCCTCCACGACCCGCGTGACCTCGCCGGTGGGAAGGTCGAGCGTGAACAGGTCACCCTCGCCGTCGATCAGGCGCGTGAAGAGCATCGTGCGTCCGTCGGCGGAGATCGCTCCCTCGGCCACATAGCCCTTGCCGTCGCCGGTGACCGGCTGCAGGCTGGCTGCGGTGCCGTCGGCCTTGCGGAGGTCCAGCTTCACGATGCGCATCTCCGGCGGGAAGGCCCATCGATAGGTGCGGCCATCACGCTGGTAGCCCGGCGTGGGACCCTCCGCGGGAGGCGTGACCGTGCTGGCGAAGTAGAGGATGTCGGGATCCCGCGGGTCGAACCAGCCGCAGGTGTTGGCGCTGCCGGCGGGGCTCACCCGCCGCACGTCGACCAGGGCGAAGGCCTTGTCCAAGCCCCTGTCCCCGGCATCGGCCCGTGCCAGATCGGCCACATACATGGCGTAGTGCGGACTCTCGGGCTCGCCCGCGGCGTTCCTCTCGACGGCCTGGAACACCACCCGCGCGGCTTTGGCGTCGAAGTACGCCTCGCCCGCCTTGGCGAAGCGGTCCGGGAAGGTCAGTTGCGTCGGCTGCAGCAGGCCACGCTCGTCACGCCGCCAGTCCACCGGGGCGGCCTCGGCAGGCGGAGCCGGCGGCGGGTCCGAGCCCGCCAGCAGAAAGGCGAAAACGCAGGCGGAAAGGCGTGTCATGGACCCTCAGTGTAGATCGTGGAGCCGATCGGTTCCCGTGCCGGGCCGACCCCGTCAGCGACCCACAGGCACCGTCAACACGGGCTGGGTGTCCGACCCGGACTTGACCTGCAGGTCGAAGAGGTCGCGCACCAGGGCGAAGACCTTGCGGGCGGTCGTGTCCTTGGCGTCGATCCAGTACCAGTCCCCTCGGTAGAGCACGCTGACCGCCGCGTCCGCCGGCGGCTGGCCGCCGCGCTGCACACGGAACACCGAGTTCACGTACGGCGACAGGTCGATCGCCTTGTCGCCCGCATTGGCGATCATGAGATTCCACAGTTCGCCCGGCGAGTCCACATCCGAGGGCGGTGGCGGCAGGTCTCTCGCCCGGTCCACACCGAAGCTGAGCAGTCGAAGCAGGGCCGAGAGCGAACGGGTGCGCACCGTGATGAAATCGCCCTGGACCTGACGCTCCAGACCCACGATGCGGTAGTCGCCCGGCTTGCCCCCGAGCGAGAGGAGGTCCAGCAACTCCCGTCCCGCAGGGCCCAGTTCCGCACCCTCGTACACCGTGAGCACGGGCGACGGCTCGATCGAGACCAGGTCGAAGCCGCCACCCGGACGGGGCGTGAGCATCTCGCGGTTCCGCTTGCTCTGCGCGATCGTGGCCAGGGTCACCTCGCTGTCGGGCAGCGGCACGCGGTTCCACGTGAACGGCAGCGGAACCATGCTGAGCGAGATCTCCTGCCGCTCCTGCAGCTCGTCGAAGAGCTGCATCAGACGGGCGAACTTCGGATCCTTGGCGCGCACGCCGAACCCGCTGGTGACGTCGAACGAGTCCACCTCCTGCAGCCGCTCGCAGGTCAGGAACACCACCCAGCTGATCGGCCAGCTGGAGGAGACCATGTGCTCCACGCTGGACACCGGAATGGGCGCCATGAGCTCGTTGGCCAACTGCTCGCCCTGGCGGGGCACGAAGGTGATGTTGGGGGTGTAGACGAAGTTGGCCAAGCCACCCACCGTGCCGCTCACCGCCCCGTTCGCGGGAATCGTGGCGGAGCCGTTGGGGGTCACCCCCACGCTGGTGTTCACGTTGATGGCGCTCACCGTCATCCACTGCGTGGGTTCGTCACGGGAGAGCCGGACGATGTTGAGCAGCATCTGCCGGTCCATGGCCTCGGCCACGGAGGTGTTGAAGGCCACATGATTCTCGCGGAGCACCTCGCCACCCCACTGGGCACAGGCCGCCGGCAGCAGGGCCGCGGCCAGGCTCGCCAGCGTTCCGGATGCGCGAAGGGACGGCCGACGAACGATGAAGGAGCTCGGCATGACCGGGAAAGTAGCACTGACCTGGTGCGTGGGCGGACCGTGCTAGCCTGCAGCGCCGATGGCGGAGAGCTCGACGACGGTGGACGACGGCTGGCGGCTGGTCACGCAGGGCGCCGGTTTCCTGGTGGTCGAGAAGGCGTGCGGACTGCTGAGCGTGCCGGGCATCGGACCGGAGAAGGCCGACTGCCTTGTGGCCCGGATCGGCCGCCGTTTCCCGGGCGCACGGATCGTGCACCGCCTGGACCGCGACACGAGCGGCGTCATGGTCCTGGCGACGGACGCGGAAACGCACCGCCGTCTGAGCATGGCGTTCGAGGCACGACAGGTTGCGAAGGCCTATCACGCGTTGGTCGCCGGTCACGTGACCCAGGCACAGGGCTTCATCGACCTCCCCATCCGCAAGGAAGCCCTCGGGAGCGCTCGCCAGGTCATCTGCCAGGAACAGGGCCGGCCCAGCCAGACACGGTGGACCCTGGAGACCAGGCTGCCCTGCGTGCCGGCCCCCGTGCGTGGCCCGGGCGGCGACCCGTTCCCGTGCTCCCTGCTGCGGCTCGAACCGCTGACCGGACGAAGCCACCAGCTTCGCGTGCACCTGCTCTCCATCGGCCACCCGATCCTGGGCGACAACCTCTACGGCTCGGAGTACACGCTCGCGGCAGCCTCGCGCCTCTGCCTGCATGCCAGTGAACTGGGCTTCGAGGGCTCCCTCTTCCGCACGCCCCACGCGTTCCAGGACTGACTCCCGCTCAACGCGAGGGAGCGTCCATGCCGGCCAGGTCGCGAGGCCGCAGCATGAGCACCGTCACCAGCGAAATGGCGGCCGCGAGCAGCAGGTAGGCCACCGGACCGTCCGGCCAGTGCCAACGCCCCACCATCCAGGTGGCGAGCACCGGCACGGTGCCGCAGAAGGCCGCGATGCCCACGCCATAGCTGAGACCACACGCGGTGCACCGTGTCTTCGCCGGACACATCTCCGCGACCATGGCGCCCTGAAGGCCGAAGAGCGGCGCCGAGGTGACCGAGAGCAGCACCTGCGCCACCATGAGGCCCTGCAGCGTGCCGTCCGTGCCCCATCGCCAGGCCGGCCAGAGGCAGACCAGAAGCACGGCGCCCAGCCATGCGGCCACGCGGCGGCGCCCCAGGAGATCCGAGAGCCAGCCCCCCAGCATCACCAGGATCGCCTGCGCGGCGAGCATGAGCGAGTTCACCGCCTGCGCCCGACCCGCCAGTCCCGGATGCAGGTCGCCCAGCGCGTCGGGCATGTAGACGAAGCCCGCGTAGAACGCGGCGTTGGCGCCCACGGTCACGGCCACCACGCGGAGCATGGCCGGCCACTGCGAGGACAACGTCACCCGCGCGCCTGCACGCTCCGCCCGGCTTCCGAACGCCTCGGACTCCGGCATGCGGCCACGAAGCCAGCAGCCCATGGCGGCCACGATCAGGCTCGCCAGGAACGGAAGCCTCCAACCCCAGTCCTGCACCTGTCCGGCATCCAGGCATGCGTGCAGCATGGCCACGGCTCCGCTGCCTCCCAGCAGCCCCAGCGTCACGCCCACGGTGGCGGTGCTGCTGATCAGGCCGCGCCGACCGGGCGGCGCACATTCGGCGGTGTACGCCATGGCGCCGGTGTATTCGCCACCCACGGCGATGCCCTGCACGCATCGCAGCAGCACCAGCAGCAGCGGCGCGAGCACCCCGACCTGGTCGTAGGTGGGGAGAAGGCCCATCAGGGCACTGGCACCTCCCATGGCCACCACGCTCGCCATGAGCATGTGCCGTCGGCCCAGACGATCACCCACCTGTCCCAGCAGCAGTCCACCCACGGGGCGCATGAAGTAGCCCACGCAGAAGACCGCGAAGCCGCTCAGCATGGAGGCCACGGGATCGTCGCCCGGAAAGAATCGGGCCCCGAGCACCGGTGCCAGATATCCGTACACGCCGAAATCGAACCACTCCACGGCGCTGCCCACGCCACCCGCCAGCACGGCTGCGCGAAGACGCGACCTGGATTCGGCGTTCTGCTCCCGCATCGGCCGTGCATGATCTCACATCCCGCGGACACGGGGGCCCGCGCACGACGACGCCCCCGGAGACACTCCGGGGGCGTCATGATCGCCCCGAAGGGACGACGACTTTCGCGCGGATCAGGCCCGGCGACGGCGAGCGGCCAGGCCCGCCAGCCCGATCAGGGCCGCGGCGCCCGGCGAAGGCACCGCCGTGAAGCTCAGGTCGAACAGCGTGCCGCTGGTCGCATCCGACGCGGCCGACGTGTAGAGGAAACGGTAGTACTGGCCGCCGGTCGTGGCCGCGAGCTGGCCGCTGTAGTTGAAGCTGCCGGCATCGCTGGTCTGGAAGATGAAGGCACCCAGCGAGCCGTCCGAGTTGCAAAGCGTCAGGGCGATGTTGCTGCTCGAGACCGGGGCGAAGCCTGAGAGGGACACGTTCACCGCGTCGGTGGTCATGAACAGCTGCGACACGTAGAACGACTGGTTGTTGGCGGCGGCCGTGCTGTTGATCTGCATCGAGAAGCCGCCGCCGGTGAACTGGCTGACGGCGATCGAGCCGTACGTCGGGTCGCTGAAGGAGACCGATCCTGCCATCGGGCTGCCGTAGGCACCGAAACTCTGGTAGCTCGAGAAGTCGTAGGCCAGCGAGAGGAGGGCGGACGACGAATTGCCGGCGATGCCGACCACGTTGGCATGGGCCGCACCCAGCGTGCCACCGAACAGGAGCGCACCCATCGCCACACAGGAACCGGTCGAAGTCTTCATGACGGAAACTCTCGAAAGGGACAGGGAACAGGGACAGCCGAGCACCGTCGGCGACGGCCCTTGTCACACCCATCCGCGTGAGGGGCTTCCTGGGAAGCGATGGTCGAAGAGGCAGGGAACAGACACCGCCAGGGATGACGGAGCAGCTCCAAGGTACTCCGAAAGCGACCCCGGTCCATCTCCAACCACCCAGATTGTCCGAAAACCTCCTTTGCAGAGGCCGAGCCCGAACCCTCAGGCCGCTGTCGCGGGCTCCCCCTGCAGCCACCGCCCCAGAGCCATGAGCGGGAAATACAGCCGATACAGGTGGTAACGGAGGTAGAAGACCTTCGGGAAGCCGGTTCCGGTGAACTCGGTCTCGCACCACGAGCCGGCCGGATCTCCGTCCGGGTTCCTGGCCGGGTCGGCGGCGTCGGCGGCGGTCAGTTGCGTGGCCACCAGCCAGTCGATCGCCCGCTTCAGATCCGGGTCCTGCGGGCCGTAGATCTCCTGCAGGATCATGGCCCCCCACGCGGTCTGGCTGGCGGTGCTTGGCCCCTGCCCCTTCAGCCGCGGATCCTCGTAGCTGTTGGCGCTCTCGCCGAAGCTGCCGTCCACCTTCTGCACGCTCTTGATCCACGCTCCCGCTCTGCGGATCCATTCCGCGTCGCGGCTGACGCCGCAACGGATCGGCCCGATGACCGCCTGCCAGGTGCCGTAGATGTAGTTCACGCCCCATCGGCCGAAGAAGCAGCCCTCGGGCTCCTGCTTCGACTGGATGTAGGCCACGGCGCGCCGCACCGCCGGATGGTCCATGCGCATGCCGTGCCAGCTGAGGCATTCGAGCACGCGACCGGTGATGTCGGGACAGCTGGGGTCCTGGATGGCGTTGTGGTCGGCGAAGGGCACGTACTCGTAGACCTGTCGATCCCGGGTGCGGTCGAAGGCCGCCCAGCCGCCGTCTTCGTTCTGCATGGCCAGCACCCACCGCACGCCGCGCTCGGCCGCCGCCATGTTGGCGGGCCCGCCGATGCGACGCAGGGCCATGGCCACCATGGCCGTGTCGTCCACGTCCGGGTACCACGCATTGGCGTACTCGAAGAACCATCCGCCCGGCTCGGTGCCTGGGGCCGTGTTCACCGCCCAGTCGCCGCGGTGCCGCACCTCCCGGCCGCGAAGCCAGTCGCCGGCTGCCTCGGCCATCGGGTTGCCCACATCCAGACCGCAGTCGGCCAGCGCGTAGAGCGCGATGCCCGTGTCCCAGACCGGACTGAAGCACGGTTGCAGGCGGATGCGCCCTTCCTCCTCGATCATGAATTCGTCCAGCTCACGCTCCGCGCGGCGCACCATGGGATCCGTGCGGGGCACGCCCAGGGCCTGCATGACCACCTGGATGTACACCATGGGCGGAAAGATGGCGCCCAGGCCGCTGGTCGGTGCCGGAAAGTCCTGCCCCAGCCGCGTGGCGCTCCACTGGAAGGCGCGATCGATCGCGCGCCGGCGCCACCGGGTTCCGCAGACGTCGTGGACGCGCTTCATGAACCAGTCCACCGTGCCGAAGAAGCCCCGCCAGAACCTCGGCACGTCGCGCCGCATCTTCAGGCGGTGTCGAGCACGCGGGTCCACGAAGAGCTCGTCGATGCCCTGCCCGGGCGCCAGCCGGCGCGTGGGTCGGAGCACCGTGACGATGGCCAGGGGCAGCAGCATGGTGCGGCTCCAGGCGCTCATCTTGTCCATGTGGAAGTAGAACCAGCGCGGCATCCACACCATCTCGGGCGGAATGGCGGGCACCGCGTTCCAGCTGATCTGGCCCAGACACGCCAGATAGAAGTTGGTGAAGCTGTTGCAACGCTCCGCGCCGCCCATGCTGCGGATCACCTGACGGGCGCGCGCCATGTGCGGCGCGTCGGGCCGGTCGCCGGCCAGCTTGAGGCAGAAGTAGCCCTTCACCGTGGCGCTCAGGTCCACGCCGCTCCCGGGGTACTGGCCCCAGCCGCCGTCCGACCGCTGCTGGCTGCGGAGCTGCGCCAGGATCCGGTCGAGCGTCTCCGCCGGACGCCCGTCGGCCAGCGGCTCCCGCTCCTGCCGCAGGATCCACTTCATGAGCAGGTACTCGCTCTGCAGGATGCTGTCGCCCTCGAGCTCGGCGCACCAGTGACCGTCCTTCCGCTGCAGGCTGCCGAGCGCTTGCAGCGCGGCGTCCTTCGCCTGCCGGATGCGATCCAGGGAACCGACGTCCGCTTCGCGCGTGAGCGTGCTCATGGGGGGATCGCCGAGTATAGGGGCCGGAGGCCTTTTTCCCGCTACGCCAGCGTGTCCGGCCGCACCCACGCCCCGCTCCGGGCGCTGCGCAGGGCCGCCTCGAGCACGCACTGCGTGCGGAAGGCGTCCTCGAAGTCGGGCAGCGGCAGCGCCGGCTTCTCGCCAGCCAGCGAGCGCGCCATGTCCGCCGCCATGCTCACGAAGCCGTGCTCGTAGCCGATCAGGTGCGCCGCCGGCCAGTACGCGCCCACCCAGGGGTGCGCGGCGTCCGTGCACATGATCCGACTCCAACCACGCAGTCGCGCGGGCAGCGTGTGGTCC
>CAIOTP010000124.1 GCA_903861235.1 uncultured bacterium
CCTTGGCCATGGTGATGAAGAGTTCGCCCGGCCGGCCGTCCTCGTAGAGGCCCACGATCAGGTAGCCCTCGTGGCCGGCCACGTTGAACTTGTGCGTGATGCTGCCGCGGGTCTCGGGCAGCCGTCGACGCATGGGTCGCTCGATCACCCGCTCCACCACGCGCTCCACGATCCGCTCGACGAGCCGGTCGCCGTCGGCCAGAACCTCCGAGTCCAGGGCCCGGAAGCCTGTCGCGGCGGGGACCGCGGACTCCGCCACGGCCATCGCCTCGGGAGAGGCGGCCACCGGGGCCTCGAACTCCGCCTTGGGCGAAGTCTCGTCCAGACCCTCGGTGTCCTCCTCGTCGCGCTCCACGTCGGTCTTGGTGGAGAGCGGCTGGCTCAGCTTGCTGCCGTCGCGGTAGAGCGCGTTGGCCTTCAGCCCCAGTTCCCAGCTCAGGCGGTAGCTGGCGCCGATCTCGTCGACCGAAGCCTCCGCAGGAAGGTTGATGGTCTTGGAGATGGCGCCCGAGATGAACGGCTGGGCCGCGGCCATCATGCGGATGTGGCCTTCGGAGTGGATGTACCGGGTGCCGGTGGGTCCGCACTTGTTGGCGCAGTCGAACACGGGCAGGTGCTCCGACTTCAGGTGCGGCGCTCCCTCAACGGTCTGCGTGCCGCAGATCCGACGGTTGAGCGCCTCGACCTGCTTGCGCTTGAGTCCGAGGACCTTCAGGCCGTCGAACTTCATGTCCGTCTTGGCCTTCGCGGGGTCGATGCCGGCCTTGCGGAGCACCGACTCGGGCATGCCCCAGGCGCTGAACGCGAAGCCCAGCTCGAACACCGTGGGCAGCTGGTTCTCGACCGCCACCAGGTCGTCGCCGGTGTAGCCCCGGGACTCCAGGAAGTTGCGGAAGGTGGCGCCCGAGGTCGGAATGCGTCCCTGCGCATCGGGCATGGGGGTGTCCAGGCTGAGCGTGCCCATGACGTGCGCCAGGATCTCGTCGATCTGCTCGGCGGAGTGGCCCAGGGCCTTCAGGGCCGGGCGAAGGCTCTGGTTGGCGATCTTGAAGTAGCCGCCGCCCGCGAGCTTCTTGAACTTGGTGAGGGCGAAGTCCGGCTCCACACCGGTGGTGTCGCAGTCCATCAGCAGGCCGATGGTGCCGGTGGGGGCGATCACCGTGACCTGCGCGTTGCGGAAGCCGAACTTGGTGCCGAAGAGCAGCGCGTCGTCCCATGCGGCGAGCGACCGCGACAGGATGTCGCCGGCGTTGGACAGCGGCACCTTGCCGGCCTGGAAAAGGTCGTGGTCGATGGGCACCGGACGGATGCGGAGCGATTCCCACTCGTCCGCACCGCGCGAGACGCCGTAGGCCGCTCGGCGGTGGTTGCGGATGACCCGCAGCATGTGCTCGCGGTTCTCGGAGAAGCCGTCGAAGGCGCCGTGCTCGGCCGCCAGCAGGGCGCTGGCCGCGTAGCTGCGACCCGTGAGGATGGAGGTGAGGGCGCCGCAGACGGCACGCGCCTGCTCGCTGTCGTAGGGGATGCCCGCCTGCATGAGCAGGGCGCCCAGGTTGGCGTAGCCCAGGCCCAGCGTGCGGTACTTCCAGCTGAGTTCGGCGATCTCCCGCGACGGGAAGGCCGCCATGAGCACGCTGATCTCCAGGACCACGGTCCACAGGCTGATCGCGTGCTCGTAGGCGTCCAGGTCGAAGGTCCGCGTCTCGGGGTCGTACAGCTTGAGCAGGTTGATGCTGGCCAGGTTGCACGCGGTGTTGTCCAGGAACATGTACTCGCTGCACGGGTTGCTCGCGTTGATGCGGCCGCCCTGCGGGCACGTGTGCCAGGCGTTGATGGTGCTGTCGTACTGCACGCCAGGGTCGGCGCAACGCCAGGCGGCGAAGTTGATCTGCTGCCAGAGGTCGCGGGCCTTGAGCGTCTTGGCCACCTTGCCGTCGGTGCGGCGGGTGAGATTCCAGTCCGCGTCGGCGTCGACCGCCTCCATGAAATCGTCGCTCAGGCGGACGGAGTTGTTGCTGTTCTGGCCGCTGACGGTGTAGTAGCTCTCGCCATTGAAGTCCAGATCGAGCTTCAGGCCGAGCCGGTCCGCCGTCTCCTTCTGCTCCGGGGTGAAGTGCTTGGCGCCTTCCACCAGCGCGGCCACCTTCAGCTCCTCACGCACCTTCCAGTTCACGAAGGCCTGGATGTCCGGGTGATCCACGTCCAGGCAGACCATCTTGGCCGCGCGGCGGGTGGTGCCGCCGCTCTTGATGGCGCCCGCGGCGCGGTCGCCGATCTTCAGGAAGCTCATCAGGCCGCTCGACTTGCCGCCGCCCGACAACGGCTCGTTCTCGCCCCGCAGGTGACTGAAGTTGGTGCCCGTGCCCGATCCGTACTTGAACAGGCGGGCCTCGCGGGTCCAGAGGTCCATGATGCCGCCTTCACCCACCAGGTCGTCGCGCACGGCCTGGATGAAGCAGGCGTGCGGCTGGGGGTGGCTGTAGGCGTCGGCGGCCAGCGAGCAGGCGCCCGTGGCGTGGTCGGCGATCCAGTGACCCTGGGCGGGGCCGTTGATGCCGTAGGCGAAGTTCAGGCCCGTGTTGAACCACTGCGGACTGTTGGGGGCCGCGACCTGGTTGAGCAGCATCCAGGCGATCTCGTCGTAGAAGGCCTGCGCGTCCTTGCTGCTGGCGAAGTAGCCGTACTTCTCGCCCCAGTGGCGCCAGCAGCCGGCCAGGCGGTGCACCACCTGCTTGACCGACTTCTCGGGACCGAGCACGGGCTTGCCGGAGGCGTCGACCAGCGGCTGGCCGTCCTTGCCCATCTGTGGAACGCCCGCCTTGCGGAAGTACTTGCTGACGACGATGTCCGTGGCGAGCTGGCTCCAGCTGGCCGGAATCTCGGCGTCGTTCATCTCGAAGACGGTGCTGCCGTCGCTGTTGGAGATGCGGCTCGAGCGGGTGGCCCACTCGATGCTGCCGTAGACGTCCTGGTTGGCCTGGGTGAAGCGGCGGTGGATTCGCATGGTCGGTCCGTCCTGGTGCGTGAGGCTTGAGAAGTGAAAACGAGTCCGCCCGATCCGTGGGCGGGATGATTCTTCAGCCCGCGGGCGGCGGCTTGACGCCGTCGACCATGGGCAACGTGAGTCCGGTCTGGTCCTGATACTTCCCGCCCTTGTCCGCGTAGCTGCGGGTGCAGGTGCGGCTGGCCTGCAGGAACACCATCTGGGCGATGCCCTCGTTGGCGTAGATGCGGGCCGGCAGGGGGGTGGTGTTGCTGATCTCGATGGTGACCTTGCCGCGCCATTCCGGCTCCAGCGGGGTCACGTTGACGATGATGCCGCAGCGGGCGTACGTGCTCTTGCCCACGCAGATGGCCAGGCAGTCGCGGGGGACCTCGATGGTCTCCACGGTCTCGGCCAGCGCGAAGCTGTTGGGCGGAATGATGATGTGGTCGCGGCCGGTGCCGGCGAGTTCGATGTCGATGAAAAGGTCGCTGGTGAAGTTCTTGGGATCGACCACGGCGGTGCCGCCACTGGTGGCGTTGGAGAACACCTTGAATCGGGTGCCCACCCGGACGTCGTAGCCGTAGCTGCTGACACCGAAGGAAATCCTGCCTGGACGCCGGGCCATGCCCTCGAAGGGCTCGATGCCGACGCGTTCCTGGATCTCCGAGTCGCACAGCACCATCGGGACGCTTCCTTCTTCTGCTTCAGGCGCCGACCGTGCGTCCAGATGGGGCCGCCTCCTGGAACCGGAGTTCCTGGGAGCTGGTCCACCACAAGACCGAACGGATACCGAACGCCAACTGCTCTCTCGACACCTTCCGACACGCCGTTCCTGACCTTCTGCACGCCTGCGAAGGCCTAGGACGAGGCGGATAGTAACCCCACCTGTTGGGTCCGCAAGACTGCGCTGACACGAAATGTTGTGATTTCATGAGCGAACTCCACAAGGGCAACCGCCACCGGTGGTTGCAGATCGGTCAAATTCGTCCTGGCACCCAAGAATTGGTGTGCAAAGACTGTCCAAATTGTCCCGAACCCCAATATCTTGTGAAGGGTGCCACACGAATCGGCCGACGGTGGCCGGTTTTGCCCCGTTCTAGACTCTTCCCGTGCAGGAACCAGCCCAGACCAGTGCCCCGCCACCGCTGACGGAGGCCCAGCGGACCGCGGTGGAGCACGAGGGCTCGCCCCTTCTGGTGCTGGCCGGCCCCGGTTCCGGCAAGACGCGCGTGATCACGCACCGCATCGCGAGGCTGGTGCGCGGCGGCCAGTTCCCTTCGAGCGTGCTCGCGCTCACCTTCACCAACAAGGCGGCGGGCGAGATGCGGCGAAGGCTCGAGACGCTGCTGGTGGAGCAGGGCGACGCGGCGCAGCGGATCGTGGCGGGCACCTTCCACAGCTTCGGTGCACGCGTGTTGCGCCGCTTCGCCGAGGAGGCAGGCGTGCCCGCGGACTTCACGGTGCTGGATGCGGACGACCAGGAACGTGCCTGCAAGCAGGCCATCGAGGAGTCGGGCGAGGGTGGCGGCCGTTTCACGCCGCGGGCGGTGCTGACCGAGATCGGCGGCTTCAAGGACCAGCTGCTCATGCCCGACACGGTCGCGGCGCAGGCGATCGACTGGCGGGCCCGCACCATGGCCAGGCTCTACGCGGCCTACGAGAAGGTGCTGCGAAGGAACTCGTCGCTGGACTTCGACGACCTGCTGGTGCGCACGGCCCTGCTTCTGCGTGACCACGCGGAGGCGCGTGAACGGCTGCAGCGAAGGTTCCGCAACATCCTGGTGGACGAGTACCAGGACACGAATCACGCCCAGTTCTGCATGGTCCTGGAGCTGGCACGAGAGCACCGCCGCCTCTGCGTGGTGGGCGATCCCGACCAGAGCATCTATGGTTGGCGCGGCGCGGACATCCGGAACATCCTGCAGTTCGAGACGCACTTTCCCGACGCCGTGGTGGTGCCGCTGGGCGAGAACTTCCGCTCCACCCGACCCATCGTGGAAGCGGCCTCCGCGGTGATCCAGCACAACCGGCAGCGGCGCGTGAAGGTGCTGACCAGCATGCGTGGCGACGGAAAGTCGCCGCGGTACGAGCGTTGCGTGGACGAGCATTCGGAGGCGAGCCGCGTGGTGCAGGAAGTGCAGGCGGCCGCGGACCATGGCGTGCCGTGGCGCGGCATGGCGGTGCTCTACCGCATGAACAGCATGAGCCGGGTGCTGGAGGAGGCGCTGCGGCGTGCGCAGATTCCGCACCAGGTGGTGCGTGGCACGGCCTTCTACGACCGGCGCGAGGTGCGCGATGCCGTGGCCTACCTGCGGCTGGCCGCGAATCCGCAGGACGAGCTCGCCCTGTCGCGCGTGGCCAACGTGCCCGCCCGCGGACTGGGCGGCACCAGCCTGGACCGGCTCGAGCTGCACGCCGCCACGCAGGGCGTTCCGCTGCTCGAGGTGCTTCGGACCCCCGATGCGGCCGGCGTGAGCGGTCGCGCCGCCACCGGAGCGCGCAAGCTGGCCGAGCTGGTGCTGGCCTGGCGGCGCGAGGCCGAAGCCGGACCGGCCGAGACGCTGCCGGACCTGGTCTCACGCGTCCTTCGCGAGAGCGGGCTCGAGGCGCACTATCTGCAGGAGGATCGGTCCGAGGCCGACGAAGGCGAGAGTCGCACGGAGAACCTCGCTCAGGTGGTGACGGCGGCGGGCGACTTCATCTCAGAGCGCATGGCCACGGAGAGCCTGGACGAGGACGGCACGCCGCCCCTGCGCACGGCGCTCGACGCCCTGCGCGGCTATCTGGAGCGGATCGCGCTCGTGAGCGACAGCGACGCCTTCGATCCGGAGTCCGGCGCGGTCACGCTCATGACCCTGCACGCGGCCAAGGGGCTGGAGTTCCCGCTGGTGTGCGTGGTGGGGCTGGAGCAGGGCAGCCTGCCGCACGCCCGCGCCATGGACACGCCGGGCGACCTCGAGGAGGAGCGGCGGCTCTGCTTCGTGGGCATGACCCGCGCGGAGGACACGCTGCTCATGACGAGCGCCGCGTCGCGCACGATCCGCGGCCAGCCCATGGCCACGGTGGAGAGCATGTTCGTGCGCGAGTTGCCCGCCGGGGTCGAGCGGAGCGACCGCTCGGGCTACGACGGAGACATGGACGACGGCGACGGCATCGACGAACCGCCCCGCGCCCGCACCGGCCTGCGGGCCGGCATGCGCGTGCGTCACCCGCTCTTCGGCGTGGGCACGGTCGAGGGCGTGGCCCCGCGCGGCAGCAGCACGGCGGTGCGCGTGAACTTCGCTTCCGCCGGGCGGAAGACGCTCATCCTGGAGTTCGCGCGCCTGCAGGTGCTGGGCTGATCACTTGGCCGGGCCGCACAGGCCCGTCTGCCACATGAGGAAGGACCACTGGTCCACCTGGTCGCGGATCCGCGCGGCCAGGGGCTTGCCCTGACCGTGACCTGCGTCCCGGTCCACCCAGAGGAGGATCGGCTTGGCGTCCGTACGGCCGGCGTTCATGGCCTGCATCCGCGCGGCCATCTTGCGGGCATGGAGCGGATGCACGCGGCTGTCGTTCTCGCCGGCGGTGAAGAGCACGGCCGGATACTTCGTGCCGGGCTTCAGGTTGTGGTAGGGGCTGTAGGCCGACAGCCACTCGAACTGCTTCGCGTCGTCGGCGCTGCCGTATTCGGGCACCCAGTACTTCGCCAGCAGGAACTGGTGGTACCGGAGCATGTCGAGCAGCGGCACCGCGCTGATCGCCGCGGCGAACAGGTCCGGTCGCTGCGTCACGGCCACGCCGGTGAGCAGTCCGCCGTTGCTGCCGCCCTGGATCGCCAGGCGGCTCGGGCTGGTCCAGCGGTTGCCGATGAGCCACTCGGCGCAGGCGTAGAAGTCGTCGAACACGTTCTGCTTGCGGTCGAGCATGCCCGCCTCGTGCCACGCCTCGCCGTACTCGCCGCCGCCGCGCAGGTTGGCCACCGCGTACACGCCTCCGGCCTCGATCCACGCCGCGATCGACGGGTTGAAGCCGGGTTCCAGGCTCACGTTGAAGCCGCCGTAGCCGTACAGCAGGCACGGGCGGTCGCCGTTCGGAGTCAGGTCCACGCGGCGCACCATGAAGAGCGGCACCAGCGTGCCGTCCTTGCTGGCCACCCGCACGCGCTCCACGGTCCACTTCGAAAGGTCGATCGGCACGGAGGGCTTCCACCAGGAGGCGGGCTTGGGATCGGCGAGCGACGGCACGTAGTAGACGCTCCTCGGCTCGTTGTAGCTGGTGTAGCTCAGGAAGGCGTCGGTGCGGTCTTCGTCCAGGCTCACGCTCGCGGATCCGAGCCCCGGCAGCAGGATCTCGCCCAGGCTCCGTCCGGAGCGGTCGAAGCGCTCCAGGCGTGTGCAGACATGCCGGGTGAACGAGGCGACCATGCCGCCCTTGGTCAGCCCCACGCTCTCCAGCACCTCGTCCTTGGGCTCGGGGATGACATCCTTCCAGTCCGCCCGGGCGGGCTGCTTCAGGTCCACCGCGACCAGGCGTCCGCGCGGCGAATCGAGCGTGGTCATCATGAGCATGCGGTCGCCTTCGAAGCCGATCGGGGAGAACCGGGCGGGCAGTCCCTTGGCGATCTCGATCGCCTTCGGATCGCCCGAACCCTTCCGCCATGCCTCGAAGTCCGCCACGGACAGGTCGTTCGCCTGCCAGCCGCGGCTGAAGCCGAGCACCATCCAGCGGCCGCACCGGCTCAGGCCTGCGAAGGGGATCTCGCTGGGGTTCGTCTGCTTCGCGATGAGCCGGTCGGAGGCGGGGTCGCTGCCCATCACGTGGAAGCGCACCTCGCGGCTGTACGGATCCTTGGGGTCGCGGAGCGCGCTGTAGAGGAAGCCGTCGTTGGTGGGGGTCCAGCCCTCGAAGTTCACCTTGCCGGTGATGGTGTCGCCCAGCCGGGCACCGCCCACCTCCATCACGTGCAGTTCGCTCATCTCGCTGCCGGCGCGGCTGGTGCCGTAGGCGATCAGCGTGCCGTCGTCGCTGGGTGCATTCCAGTCGAGCGAGATCAGGCCGTTGGCGTCCATGGCGTTGGGATCGATCAGCGTGATCGCGCGGGCACGCAGGGCGGGATCCGTGCCCTTCTGCACCTTGAGCACGGCCTGGTTCTGGTCGCCGGTGCGCTCGCCGAAGAAGCACCACTCGCCGTGCATGCTGGGCATGCCCACGCTGGGGAGCTTGAGCAGCGGCTCCAGCGTGGCGGCGATCCTCTCCCGGCAGGGCAGGGACTCCAGCGTGGAGCGTGTGCGGTCGATCTGCGTGGTGGTCCACGCCGCCACCTCAGGTGAATCCTTCTCCAGGCTCTCGAGCCAGCGCCATTCGTCCGTGAACGAGCGTCCGTGGAGGGCGTCCGTGACCGGGGCGGGCGTGGTGTCGGCGGCGAGCGCCATGACGGCGCAGAGAGCGTGCATCAGCATGTCCGCAAGGTACCGAGCCAAGGGACGGGCCTACATATGGGA
>CAIOTP010000125.1 GCA_903861235.1 uncultured bacterium
ATCTATCCAGGCCGACTGCGTGGCGTGGCTGGCCGCCGGTCCGCGCAAGCGCGAGCGCTATGACCTGGTCGTGCTCGATCCGCCCACCTTCAGCAACAGCAAGCGCATGCGCGAGGACAGCTTCAGCGTGGACCGCGACTGGCCTCGGCTGCTGCAGACGCTGGTGCCGTGGCTCTCGGAGGACGCGGTGGTGTGGTTCAGCACCAACTCGCGAGGTCTGGAATTCGACCCGGCTCGCCTGCCCGAAGGCTTCGCCGCCCGCGACATGACCGCTCGCACCTGCAGCCCGGACTTCGCGGAGGGCGACGGTCACCGCGCGTGGCTGCTGGCTCGACAGGCCACCTTCGACGCATGGCGGGCGAAGCGCGGCAGGGACGAGACGCCGCCCGCCGGCGACGCAGCCTGAGCCTCACTCGCCCAGGTGCATGAGGAACTCGGGGTTGTCCGGCAGCGTGGCGAAGGGCTTGTCGTCGGGCTTGCCGTCCTTCAGGCGGAAGCGCAGGATCTGCTTGCCCTCGCGGCTGCCCACGTACAGCCAGTCGCCCTTCACGACCACGGCCGACGGGGCCTTCAGGCCACCGTCGCCCTTCTTGACCCGTGTGGTCACGCCGCCGGACGCCAGGTCCACCTGGAAGACGCTGTCGCATCCGTTGTCGGTGATGAACATGCTGCGACCGTCCGGGGTGAAGGCCAGCTGAATGGGGTGCTTGAGTCCGTGGCTCGCGTCCGCCACGATCCGCGTGCGGCGGCCGGTCGCGGTGTCGTAGGTGCTCACGCGCGAGCCTGTCCGGTCGCAGACGTAGAGCAGTCCATCCGGCCCGAACGAGATGCCGCGCACCTCGCCGACGCCCTCAGGACTGCTCTTGGCGTTGGGCACGATCACGCCGGGAGCCAGGTCGGCCAGATGGTTCATGGCCGCGGGCGGCGAGAGCGGATCGCCCGCGTTCGGCTGGCCCACGCCCACGTAGCGCGTGACGGTGTTCGTGTCCTGGTTGCTCACGTAGACCTGCCCGTCGGGGCCGACGGCCATCTGGTAGGCATGCACCATGGCGGGATTCTTCGGTCCCTGCACGCAGAAGTTGCCGGCGAAGGGATAGATCCCGTCGCCGCCCTCGGGGCCGAACCGCAGGATGCGACAGTCCTTCGAGAAGGCGTTCATCGCCAGGAATCCGCCGTCAGGCAGTGGCGTGAGGCCACGCAGATCGTGCGGGGCCAGTCCCGCGCCCGTCTCCGGGACCTCGCCGTTCAAGGGGCCCTTCAACTCGCCCTCGCCCGTGAGTCCCCAGATGCCCTGGGGCTTGCCGTCCTCGCCGTGCATGGTGAGCAGCCATTGCACATCGCCCGGCTTGGCGGAGTGGTCGTGCACCCGCTTGCCGGCCTTCCGGCCGGCACCGGTGCCATCGTCGGACTTGTTCCCGTCTTCGCCCGGGTCCATGTCCCTGTCCTTGTCCTTGTCCTTGTGCTTCTCCTTGCCTTCGGCAGGGGGCATGGTCTGCTCGACGACGGGTGCGGATGGAGCGCCCGTGTCGCTCGGCGAGCGTCGAGGCGGCTTGGTGTCGCCGCAGGCGGTCATCAGGCAGGCGGCGACCGTGAGCAGCAGGCGGGCGAGGTTCATGGGTGAGCTCCGTGGGGGCGATGGGCGATCCCGGTGCCGGAAGATAGCCTTCGTGCCATGAAGCTCCGTCACCTTGCCGTGGCCGCTCTCTTCGCCCTTGCCGCGACCTCGCTCGCCCTGGCCAGCGGCGAGAAGGCGCTGCTCACCGTGGCCACCCAGAAGCCGGCCGAGGGCAACGGCGGCTCGTTCGAGCGACTGACCGCCAGCTTCGAGCAGTTCAGCCACTGGTGGTTCATCGTGCGACTGGCGGCTGGGCTCCTTCTCAGCGTGCTGCTGGCGGCGTTCATCGCGGCGCATCCTCGCCGCAGCACGCGTCTGGACCCGCTGAGCGACCTTGAGGAACGCAAGACGCTGATTCTGATGGGCATGGTGGGCGCGGTGGTGGCGGAGCTGGTGTCCGTGGACAGCACCATGGCCCTGGTGGTGTTCGGCATCGGCGGTCTGATCCGCTTCCGCACCGTGCTGAGGAATCCCAAGATCACCGGCAAGGCGATTCTGGTGGTGCTCATCGGCCTGGCGTGCGGCCTGGGTCAGTTCGCCACGGCCATGTTCGTCACCCTGTTCGCCTGGGCGCTGGTGCACTGGCTGGAAAGCCACATGAGCGCGCGGGTGCGGGTGCGCGTGGACGACCGCGCCACGCTCCCGGAGGCGTACAAGGCGCTTCTGGAATCGATGACCCGAAGCCGATGCAAGGTCAAGAGCAGCATGGTGGTCGACGCCAAGAAGCAGATCGTGGCCCTGATCCACTTCCCCTCGGGCCTGGACCCCAAGGCCATGGAATCGGACCTGATGGCGGCCATGCCGCGCGGCGGGCAGGGCTGCGAGGTGGATGTGGAGGTCGAGTGACGCTGGCCCCTTGCACCTGGAGCAGGGCTTCGTGAGCGTTGCCGCGGCGGGAGGCCTGGGCATCGACATTCGTGGTGCGTCCGTGCGTTTCGGCGGCATGGCGGCCCTGGGGGAGGCATCGCTGCAGGTGGCACCGGGCGAGTTCGTGGCGGTGGTGGGCGATTCGGGCGGCGGCAAGACCACGCTGCTCCGGGCGATCGGCGGACTGCTGCCGCTTTCGGGCGGGACCATCTCGTTCTCCCAGGCGCCGGGACCGCGCGACATCGGCTTCTGCTTCCAGGAGGGCCGGCTGCTTCCATGGCGGAGCGTGCTGGCGAACGTGGCGTTGCCGCTCGAACTGGAGGGCGTGCCGCGCGGCGAACGCCTTGCCGCAGCCGCGGACATGCTGCGTCGCATGCGTCTGCACGGGGTGGAGAAGCGGATGCCCGCGCAGCTTTCCGGTGGCATGCGCATGCGTGTGGCCATGGCCCGTGCGCTGGTGACGCGGCCGCGGCTGCTGCTGCTCGACGAGCCCTTCGGAGCGCTGGACGAGGTCACCCGCACCGCGCTCGATGCGGAGCTTCTGGGGCTGGTGCGAGAATCCGGCGCCACCGCCGTGCTGGTCACGCACTCGATTCAGGAGGCCGTGTTCCTGGCCGACCGGGTGTTCGTGCTGCGGGGTCGCCCGGGCGTGGGCCAGCCACCGGTGCCGATCGATCTGCCCGAGCGCAGCGATCGCGTGCGAGTGGGCGTGCACTTCGCCGAGCTCTGTGCGCGCGTGCAGCAGTCGCTGCAGGGAGGCGCGCCATGACCGCGGGCTTGCGCAGCGTGACACCGCCCTTGGTGGCCGCGGTCGCCGTGGTGATGGTGTGGGAGGTGGCGGTGCGTGCGCTGGGTGTGCCGGCCTACCTGCTGCCGGCCCCGTCGGCCGTCGCCGAGGCCGCGTGGGACGACCGGAGCCGGCTTGCGGCCGGCATGCTGCAGACCGCCATCGCCTCCGCCGGTGGTCTGGCCATCGCCGTGTCCGCGGGCGTGACGCTGGGCAGCGTGCTCGGGGCCAGCCGTCGGCTTCAGCAGGCCTTCTACCCGCTGGCACTTCTCTTCCAGATGGTTCCGCTGGTGGCCATCGCGCCGCTGCTGGTGATCTGGCTGGGCTACGGTCTGCGGAGCACCACGGCCGCGGCGGCGATCGTGGCGGTGTTCCCGGTGCTCGCCAGCACCCTCGACGGCATGCGGGGCACGGATCCGGGGCTTCGCGAGATCTTCCGCATCCACCGTGCCGGCCGTCTGACCACCTGGTGGAAACTGGAGCTGCCCGCAAGCGTGCCGGCCGTCGTGACCGGTTCGCGCGTGGCGGCCGGGCTGGCCGTGATCGGTGCCGTGGTGGGGGAGTTCGTCTCCGGATCGGCGGGCACCGTCTCGCCGCTGGGACTGGTGGTCACCGCCAGCATGCGCGAGGCACGCACGGATCTGGTCTTCGCGGCGGTGGCGCTCTCGGCCTGCGTGGGTTTCGTGCTGTTCGGTATCGTCGGCACTCTGGGCTGGCTGTCGCTGCGTCGGTGGCATGCCAGCGCCGCCCAGGAGGACTGACCATGGCCATCCGCGCGATCCTGCTTTCCCTGGTGTCGGTCGTGCTGGCCGCCTGCGGCGATTCCGGGGCCGCCTCCGGCACGCCGCGGATCACCGTGCAGCTCAACTGGGTGCCCGAGCCCGAGTTCGGCGGCCTGTACGCCGCCGAGCAGGACGGCCTCTTCCGTGACGCCGGACTGGATGTGCGGATCGTGCGCAGCACCGGCGGCACGGCGGTGCCGCAGATGGTGGCGCAGGAGGTCTGCGACGTGGGTTTCGTGAGCGGGGACCAGATCCTCACCCTGCGCGAGCAGGGAGGCGAGATCGTGGCGGTGTTCAACGTGTTCGACGCCTCGCCCTACGGCTTCATGGTGCACGCTCAGGACGCACCCGCATCGCTCGAGGCCATGTGGAAGGGTGCGGGCCGGGTGGCCTGCGAGACGGGGCTGCCGGTGATCCGCTTCATCGAGGCCACCTTCGGACCGAGCACGCGGCAGATGGTGCCATGGGGCGGCAATCTGGCGGCGTTCCAGGCCGATCCCACCATGGCGGCGCAGTGCTTCATCACCGCCGAGCCCGTGCAGATGGACCTGGCCAAGGTTCCCGTGAAGGTGCTGTCGCTGGCCGAGGCGGGATACGACCCGTACACCGTGGTCATGGCCGTGAAGCCGGGCCGCATGAGACCCGAGGTGCTCCGCAGCTTCCTCGCCGCCAACCAGGAGGGATGGAAGCGTTACCTCGCCGATCCGGCCAGGTACAACCCCGGCATCGCCAAGCTCAATCCGGCCATGAGCCTCGAGGCCATGAACCTGGCGGCCGAGCGCATGAAGCCGCTGCTGCTCACGCCGTGGACGCGCGAGCATGGCCTGGGGAGCATGGATCCGGCGCGGTGGAAGGTCATGTCCGACACCCTTCAGCGGCTGGGCGTGCTCAAGCGCGCCCACGAGCCTTCGCAAGTCATGTCCTGGCCGCTCGCGGCCGCCCGCTGAGGCCATGGACGCCACGCGCCGCGAACGGCTGGTCTTCTCCCTGCAGCTGGCCTTGGGCGGCGCCATGGGGACCCTGGCCCGGCACCTGGTCACGCTGCACATGCCGCCGCCCTCTTCGGTGGACCCTCGCTACCCCTACAGCACCATGCTGATCAACCTGGCCGGTTCGGCCGTGCTCGGCTTCATCGTGGCCAATGCCGAGGCGCGCGGCCGGAAGCGGGGCTGGGTCTGGCCCATGCTCGGGGTGGGCTTCTGTGGCGGCTTCACCACCTTCTCCGCCGTGGTGCACGAGTGGGTGCTGCTCATGCGCGACAAGCAGGTGGGTCTGGCCTCGGCCTATCTCACGGTGAGCTTCGTGGGTGGGGCGCTGGTGGCGCTGCTGGCGGGCACGTTGGCGGTGCAC